>JAKLHX010000041.1 GCA_022709925.1 Candidatus Margulisiibacteriota bacterium | reverse complement strand
TAGCCGTTACCTGCGCTCATCAAAAATAGAATATACGGGGAATCCTGTGAGGCAGTCTATACTCAAAATAAAACAAAAAGGCGCTTTCGATGGCGGCACCGTCGCTTTTATAGGCGGAAGCCAGGGGGCGGTCTCTATCAACGATGCGGTGATCGGGATGCTTCCTCTTTTAAGCTCTGACACTGCCGTCAAAAAGATCATACATATCACCGGACGGGCGGATTATGAAAGGGTGAACGGGCTTCGCCGCTCATATTCAGGGCCGGTGGTTTACGAACCTCACGCTTATATGAAGGACATGTCCGGGGTGTTATCCGAGAGCGATCTTATTGTAAGCCGTGCAGGCGCTACTATGATCGCTGAGATACTTGCCTGCGGACTTCCTTCGGTGCTTATTCCGTATCCTTTCGCGTCGGAAAAACATCAGGACATTAATGCCGGGGTCTTAAAAGATAAAGGGGCGGCTTTGGTGCTTGGTCAGGACAAGTTGTCCGCAAGGTCTTTGTTGGATATAATAAGTCCATTGATCGCGGACCCCGGAAGACTACGCCATATGTCCGTGAACAGCTCAAAGCTCGCCAAGAAAAATGCGGTAGAACGGATATTGGACCTTTTATATGAAACAATTTGATATGTCCAGGATCAAGAACATCCACATGATGGGTATCGGTGGATGCGGGGTCGGGGCCATTGCGAAGATACTTCTTGAGATGGGATACAAAGTATCGGGTTCTGATGTGAAAGAGAGCGCCAATACCATAAGGCTTAAAGAGATGGGCGCCCACATCTTTTTCCAGCATGCTCCCTCTAATGTCAGGGAAGCCGATATAGTTGTTTATTCCTCCGCCATAAACAAAGATAACCCGGAACTCGCCGAAGCCCATGCCAAGCAGATAAAATGCATAACAAGAGCCGAGATGCTCTCGTGGATACTTTCACAGTCAAAAGTGCCGATCGCGATCGCGGGGACGCACGGAAAGACCACTACGACATCCATGACGTCCCTTGTCTTTGATAAATGCGGATGTAAACCTACGTTCCTTATCGGAGGAGAGACCAACGATGTCGGGGGCAATGCCCGCCTCGGAAGCGGCAAATACGCGATAGCAGAAGCCGATGAGAGCGACAGCTCATTCCTTTTCCTGAAGCCAAAGGTCAGCGTAATAACTAACATTGAAGCCGATCATTTGGACCATTACAGCGGGATAGAGAAGATAATCGAGACTTTCATAGAATTCGCCAACCTTCTTCCTAAAGACGGTAAGCTTGTCATCTGTTCGGACAACGAGAACAATAATCTCATCTTAAAAAAGATAGATACGCACGCAAAGATCATTACTTACGGTTTTGGCGAACAGGCAGAGATAAGAGCGAAAAATATGTCGTTCGGCGAATCCAGCGTCAAGTTCGAGGTCTTGAGGGATGGGAAGTCTCTCGGGGAAGTGAAACTTAATGTGCCGGGTCACCACAATGTCGAGAATTCGCTTGCGACGATCGCCGTAGGACTTGGCGAAGGGCTTGATTTTATGAGCATAAACACGTCCCTAAGGTGCTTTACCGGCGTCAGACGCCGTTTTCAGCTTATAGGGAAGGTGAGCGGAGTGTTGATCTATGATGACTACGGGCATCATCCTACAGAGATACTTGCCACGCTCAAGGCGGCCAGACAGAGTTGGGCTTCCGTAAAAAGGATAATATGCGTGTTCCAGCCGCACCGGTACAGCAGGACGATGCATCTCAAAGAAGAGTTCGGGAAAGCTTTTCCGAGCGCCGATCTAGTGATAACTACCGATATATATGCCGCGGGGGAGGCTCCGATCGCGGGGATCTCGGGGGAAACTATATTTGACGAGGTGAAAAAGAACAAAGGCGATAACGTGCTTTATATCCCCAAAAAACAGGACATATCAAATTACCTTATAGAAAATGCGAGGGAAGGGGACTTGGTGATCACTATGGGCGCGGGTGATATAAACGTAATAGGCAAAGAGCTCTACAGCAGGCTGCGGGAAAAACATAAGAATGAAAGATCTGTATAACAAGATATCTTCTTCAGTAAAATGTACAGTCATGCGGGATGAGCCGATGGCCAGACATACTACTTTCAAGATCGGCGGACCGGCGGACCTGTTGGTTATGCCGGACAGTCCGGACGACCTGAAGAATATCCTCTCGATCGTATCCGCGGAAAAAGCGCCTTATTTTGTAATGGGCAACGGCTCAAATCTTTTGGTGTCAGATTCCGGCATCAGGGGCGTGGTCATAAAGATCGCCGGGAACATGGACAAAGCGGAGTTTCGGGACAATGCCGTGGCCGCCGGCGCAGGTATCTATCTCGGCAAATTATTGAACGAGTGCGCGGCAAAAGGTCTTTCTGGACTGGAGTTCTTTGCCGGTATCCCTGCTGCTCTTGGAGGCGCCGTTGCCATGAACATGGGTTCCTGGAGCGGGTCCATTTCTACTTATATAAAGAACGTAACCGTCCTTACCAAAAGCGGTAAGGTAATGAAGGTCGAAAAGAAGGACTGCGGTTTTTCTTACAGGAGTTCGGATATTGCAAAGAACGGCAACATAGTATTATCTGTAGAAATGGGGTTAAAAAAGGACGATCCTAAGATGATCGCCGCAAGGCAAGCCGAGACCGTGAGGATCAAATCAGCTTCGCAGCCGATCACATATCCAAGCGCCGGATGCGTATTCCAAAATCCGGGGACAGAACCGGCAGGAAAGCTTATTGAAAAGAGCGGCCTTAAAGGGGAGAAGATAGGCGGGGCCCAAGTTTCGGAGATGCATGCGAACTATATCGTTAATACCGGCAGTGCCACGGCTGCCGATGTTATGAACCTTATAAACAGGGTAAAAGGCATAGTTTTTGAAAAACAGGGGATAGAGCTTAAGCTTGAAATAAAGACCGTAGGATTTTAGTAAGTGTTGCTAAGCCCGACCGTATTTGTTATTATAATCTTCAAAAAGGAGTTCCAGTGAAACATACCCGTCCGCTTACATTTCAGGAGATAATTCTACGCCTTGAACAGTATTGGTCGGGGCTGGGCTGCGTGATACAACAACCTTATGATATAGAGAAAGGCGCGGGGACCATGCATCCCGCCACTTTTTTCAGAGTGCTTGGTCCGGAACCTTGGAACGTCGCTTATGTGGAACCGGTGCGAAGGCCCGGCGACGGAAGATACGGGGAGAACCCGAACCGCCTCGGCGCTTATTATCAGTACCAGGTGATACTCAAGCCTTCCCCGATAGAAGTACAGAATATATACATAAAATCGCTCTCAACTTTGGGAATAGATCCGAAAAAACATGACTTAAGGTTCGTTGAGGACAATTGGGAATCGCCGACGCTCGGAGCCTGGGGTGTCGGATGGGAAGTCTGGCTTGACGGGCTTGAGATAACGCAGTTCACCTATTTTCAACAGTGCGGAGGTTTTGACCTGAAACCTATAAGCGCCGAGATAACCTACGGGCTTGAGCGCATAGCGATGTATATCCAGGGGAAGACCAATGTCTACGATATAGAGTGGACAAAGGGCGTGACTTACGGCGACGTGCATCTTCAGGGCGAAAAAGAATACTCGAAATATAGCTTTGAAAGTGCGGATACCGGGCAACTGCAAGCTTTGTTCGATGCGTACGAAAAAGAGGCCTCGCAGCTTATAAAGACCGGCCTTGTACTTCCTTCCTATGACCAGGTGCTCAAATGCTCGCATACTTTCAACCTTCTTGAGGCCAGGGGTGCAATAAGTGTTACGGAACGTGCCAATTATATAGGCAAGATAAGGAAGCTTGCCCGCATATGCGCTAAACTGTATCTGGAACAGAGAGAGACTCTCGGATATCCGCTTATTAAAGGAGAAAAAAAACATGGATAAACTTTTGAAGCTTTTTGACAAGAATAAGCTGACGCTGATAGTGAGCCTGCCTGACAATTCCCTTGATTTTGCTAAGGCCGCGATCTCAGGCGGAGCTGATGCTTTAAAGGTGCATTGCAATATAAAACATAAAGCCAGCGGAGTGTCTTTCGGGTCTTTGGCGGAAGAGGGCGCTAAGCTGGACGCGATCCTTTCGCAATCAAAGATCCCTGTAGGGATAGTTCCCGGCGCGGACAAGAAGCCGACATTAGAGGAATTAAAAGAGATAGTGAAAATGGGGTTCGATTTTGTGGACATGAACATCACAGAGATGCCCGAATATGTCTACGACGTAAAAGGCATAACGAAGATCGCGGCGCTTCAGAACGAAAAACAGCTTGAAGCGGTCGTTGAAACCAAAAAGTCGAATGTCGAAGCCCTTGAAGCCGCTGTGATCCCTCATCTCGGCTACGGGCAGACGCTTACGATCGGGGACCTGCGGTGCTATATAAGCATCGCTATATCTTCGGGCCTTCCCGTGATAGTCCCGACGCAGAGGAAGATAGGGGCCGATGAGATCCCGATATTGGCGGAGACAGGTATTAAATCTGTGATGATAGGCGCCATCGTAACCGGTAAAACGCCCCAACTCATAGAAAAGGCCACCAGAGATTTCAGAAAGTCCATAGACAGCCTGTGAACAGGACGGTCTGCGCCCTTTTATTCGTTCTTTTCTGTTCTTGCGGCATTTCGCACGGTTTTTCTTTTGCGGTCCTGGGAGACAACGGCGTCGGCGAAGACATCTTCCGGGATATTATCCATGACATAAATCCAGATAAGACCATAAGATTCGTCGTTAACACCGGAGATCTTACGGATACTGGTACGGCCTGGGAATACAAGAAATACAAAAGCATTATCTCTGCATCCAGACCGGTTTTTTATAACGTCATCGGCAACCATGATATACAAAATAACGGCAAAAGCACGTTCAATAAGATGTTCGGAAGTACATATTATTCCTGGGACTTTGAAGGCAGCCATTTTATATGTTTGGACAATGTGTCCCAACGCGGGCTTGGCAGGGTCCAGTACGAGTGGCTTAAGGCGGACCTTGCGGCGAGCAGAGGCAAAAATATCTTTGTCTTCATGCACAAGCCTCTTTTTGATGTGAGTAAAATGTATCCGGATGAAACGATAAGGCCGAAAAGCCTTGGCCCGGAACTTATATCTTTGTTCAAAAGGTCAGGCGTGAAAATGGTCTTTTGCGGCCATGTTCACGGTTATGCGCGTGAAGTAAGGGACGGGATAGTTTTCATCGTATCGGGAGGTGCGGGGTCCCTTTTGCGTCTTCCTTATTTTGCCGGAGGGTTCTATAATTATGTTAAAGTGACTGTTGAGCCCGGCAGGATATCGGATAAGGTGATAAAAATAGAATGAAAAAGATATTGTTCGTTCCTTTAGATGACCGCCCCTGCAACCTGAAATTCCCGAAAAAGATCGCCGTTAATTCAGGGGTTGAAGTCGCCGCTCCCCCTAAAGAGATCCTGGGTAATTTTAAGGTCCCGGGGTCTTGCGAGAAGATATCTTCATGGATCGAAGAAAACGTCCAAAATGCCGGGGCTTTAGTAGTGTCAGTTGATATGCTGTGCTACGGAGGATTGGTGGCTTCCCGTTCCGCTGATACTTCTCTGTCTCTGGCAAAAGACAGGCTTTCGGTTATATCCCGGATAAAACAAAGATATCCGGGGTTGCCTATATATCTTTTCAATGTCCTCATGAGATTATCTCTGACCGCCGATTCCGAGGAGAACAGCGTTCACTGGAAAGATATATTCGATTATTCCATATTTGCCGATAAGGCCGAAAAGACCGGAACTCCGGAGGATAAGAATGCTTTTGATGCGCTCCGCAAAAAGATCCCCGAAAAACTTCTTGAGACCTATCTTTCGGTCAGGACAAGAGACCACGAGATCAATAAGGCGTGCCTTGACCTTTTAAAGGAAGGGAATGCGGACTATCTTGTGATCGCAAAAGAGGATTGTGCGATTTTTGGCCTGCACAAGAGAGAGGAAGAGATCCTGTGCGGTATCATCAAAGAAAAACGGTTGCAGTCCCGTGCCAGGGTCCTTGACGGTGCGGACGAGATGGGGATGTGCATGGTCGCGAAAGCGGTCCTTGCGGAAAAAAGGTCCTTGCCCCGGATCGCCGTCAGATATTCTTTCGGCAAGGGGAGGGACGGGTCTCTTTACGAAGATGTTCCCCTTGATACTGCTGTTCGCGACCATCTTGCGCTTTTTGGGATAAACCCTGTGGAGAAGCTTGTTGATTCCGAAAATGTGTTTTTTGTCCATTCATTTGAGGGCATCCAGAAGGATAGGTTCTTCGAACCGGAAGCGGCAAGGGACAGGGACCAGATACATCAATTAAAGAACTTCTGTTCCGAGATAGTCATGATGGGCGAGATAAAAAAAGACGCTTTTGTCGCGGATTGTTTTTATGCGAATGCCGGGGACCGCGAATTCATAGAGGACTTGTATGCTGTTGGGGATATTTCTTCCCTGAAGGCTTATGCCGGATGGAATACCTCCTCTAATTCTATAGGGTCGGCGCTTGCCGCGGCGCTTCTTCCCGGGAACAGAGAATTCCTTGCCGAAAGGTTTATCGAGGACATAGGGTATCAATCCGTTGTCAGGAATGCCGTGAACAAATTGCTCTCCCAAAGAGGCATTTCGAAGTTCGATCTGGGAGCGCACCGGGAAGAGATATCTTCTTTGGTCGCAGAAAAGCTCCGTTCATGGGCTAACGGTTTTATGCGTAACATCGCTCCCGACCAAAGATACGATCTAAAAGTCTCTCTCCCGTGGCCCCGAACCTTTGAAGTCGACTGTGATATAATTTTTTCATGAGCCAACAAAAGATAACTGCCGATGTTTTAGTGTGCGGCGCAGGCCCTTCGGGGTTCGCTGCCGCTTGTTCAGCTTCAAGGATGGGGGCAAATGTCCTTCTCGTAGAAAAATACGGTTTTCCCGGAGGAGCCGCATCCGCCTGCCTGGTCAACCCTTTCATGATATCCAAGATGAACGGCCAGGACCTTGTCCGGGGCATTTTTTCGGAGCTGATACAAAAACTTGCCGAAAAGAACGCCTGCAAAGAAGGTTCCCTGTTCGACCAGCCTCATATAGTGTTCGATCCGGAAGTCCTCAAATTCATTATGATGCAGATGCTCGAACAGGATAAGGTGAAGTTGCTTCTTCATTCCACGGTTGTCGGCTCCATCATGAAAGGCACCGAGATAAAAGGCGTTGTTATAAACGGCAAGTCGGGTGACCAGCAGATATTTGCCAAGGTCGTTATAGATGCCACCGGCGACGGCGATGTGGCTTTTTTGAGCGGATGCGGGTTCGAAAAGGGCAGAAAGGGTGATGGGCTTTGCCAGCCCATGACCATAATGTTCCGTATCGGAGGGGTTGATGTCGACAAAATGCCTGCTCGCGAAGAGATCAATAGGTTATATTCAGAAAAAAAAGCGCATGGCGATATAAGAAGCCCGAGAGAGAATTTTTTATGGTTCGAGACCACCAGGAAAGACGAGATACATGTGAATTCAACAAGGGTCCCAAAGGTGGACGGTACCGATGTGTTCGATCTTACAAAAGCGGAGATAGAAGGGCGCAAGCAGGTACAGAGCATATTCGATTTCCTTAAAGGTGATATAAGCGGGTTTGAAAACTCTTTTATCAGCTATGTAGCTCCTCAGATCGGGGTCCGCGAGACAAGGCGGATCACCGGGGAATATGTTCTGAATGAAGATGATGTCGTTGAAGGCAGGAAATTCGACGATCCTGTCGCAAAATGCAATTATCCTATAGATATACATTCTCCGGAAGGCAATTCGACCACATTTAAAAAGCTCGGGCCGGGAATACATTATGAGATACCTTACAGATGTATGGTCCCTAAAAAGGTTGATTCCCTTATCGTGACCGGCAGGGCGATCTCTTCCACTCATGAAGCGCTTTCTTCAGCAAGGGTGATGCCGACCTGCGTAGCTCTGGGACAGGCTGCCGGGATAGCCGCGGCCATAGCAATAAGAAAACATATCCAGCCTAGAAAAATAGACTATAATGACTTGAGGAAAGACCTTAATGACCAAGAAGCAGGCATGCGCTGATAAAAAAGTTCCGGACCTGGGCGTGAAGTGGGCCAAAGAGATCGTAAAACTTTATCCGGGGAAGAACATAATCGAGATAGCGAAAGATATGGGTGCCGAGGTCGTTTATGAAAAGCCCGTCAGGTCCGATGACCTTGTGCGTTTCAGCGAATACAGGAA
>JAKLHX010000040.1 GCA_022709925.1 Candidatus Margulisiibacteriota bacterium | reverse complement strand
CGACACCGTTCCCGACGATGTCGATATATGACAACGTCGCGGCCGGACTTAGGCTCAATGGACTTAAGAATCGTTCTGCCCTTGACGCTGCCGTGGAACACAGCCTTAAAAAAGCGGCGCTTTGGGAGGAGGTCAAGGATATTCTTTATTGTCCCGGCATCGGATTGTCCGGCGGCCAGCAGCAGCGGCTTTGTATAGCAAGGGCCCTGGCCGTCGAGCCGGAAGTGATACTATTGGACGAACCGTGTTCAGCGCTTGATCCTATCTCTACCGCAAAAATAGAGGAACTGATAGCAGAGTTAAAGAGCAAGCTGACCATAGTGATCGTTACTCACAATATGCAGCAGGCCGCGCGCGTGGCGGATTATACCGGTTTTTTTCTTATGGGGGAGCTGATAGAGTTCGATGTCACAAAAAAAATATTCACGGCTCCGGCTGATAAAAGGACTGAAGATTATATTACGGGGAGGTTCGGATAATGATGGAAAGAACTTTTGATACCGAGCTCGCAGAACTTAATGAGCTTATTTTGAAGATGGGTAATATGGCCGAAAGAGCGATCTTTGACAGCGTAGGCGCGCTTAAAGGGAAAGACAAGGTATTGTCGGAGAAAGTTATTTTAGACGATAGAGAAATAGATCGTTTGGAGAATGAGATAGACGACAAATGCATTACTTTGCTTGCTACAAGGCAGCCTATGGCTAATGATCTGAGGTTCATAACAACAGCCATGAAAGTGACAACGGACCTTGAAAGGATAGGTGACCTTGCTGTCGATATCGCCCAAAAGAACCTGGAGATCATTTCCTCCCCCTTGCTTAAGCCTTTGATAGATACGCCAAAACTGGCGGATATAGCACAAAAGATGATAAGGATGAGCCTCGATTCTTTTATTAAAAGGGATTCGGAAGGACTGTCAACGATAAATGACCTTGAAAAAGAAGCCGACAGATTGCGGGACCTTATAACCGATGAACTAATGGATATTATGTCAAGAGATCCGGGGGCAGTAACAAGAGCGGTGCCTCTCATGCTTGTAGCCAGACATCTTGAACGTATTTGCGATCACGCTATGAATATTGCTGAAGATGTCGTTTATATGGTGGATGCGAAAGTAGAGAAGCATATGCACCAAAAGATCAAGGTTTTGTTCGTTTGCGTCCACAACAGCGCAAGAAGCCAGATGGCGGAAGCGTTTACGAATTTGTTCGGAAAGGGAGAGATAATCGCTGAAAGTGCGGGGCTTGAACCCGGGAAGCTGAACCCGTTTGTTGTCGAGGTCATGAAGGAAAAGGGGATAGATATTTCAAATAATATTACCAAGAGCGTTTTTGATTTTTACAGGTCCGGGAAGAAATATAATTATGTGGTGACTGTCTGTGATGGGGCAAGCGGCGAGAAATGCCCGATATTTCCGGGAGTCAACGAAAGACTTCACTGGTCGTTCGAAGACCCTTCGTCCTTTAAAGGAAGCAGAGAAGAGATACTCGAAAGAACAAGGCAGGTAAGGGATAAGATCGAAGAAAAAGTTAGCGAATGGACGAAAGGGCTTATATAGCCAGATCAGGAGACTTTGTTCGCCAGAGACGCGAACTCTTCTATAGTCAGCGTTTCTCCCCGCCTTATGCCGTCGATACCGGATTTTAGTAATGCGTTGTCGATAATGCCCGCATCGAATTTAGATAAAAGAGCATTCCTTAAAGTCTTTCTTCTTTGCCCGAAAGCAGCTCTGACTACTTCAAAGAATATCTTTTCATCCTTTACCGATACTTTCGGTTTTTCTCTGATATCAAGCGATATTACCGCGGATCCAACATCCGGCTGAGGAAGAAATGCCGATTTCGGAATATTGAAAGCGATCTTGGGCGACGAATGATAATTGACGAATATCGTAAAGCTCCCGTATTGTTTTGTTCCCGGCTTTGCTGCCATCCTTTCCGCGAATTCCCGCTGTACGGTAAGGACGATCGTCGAGAACAATTTTTTATTCTCAAATATCCTCTCGATTATGGGGGTCGTGATGTAATAGGGGACGTTTGCGACTATTTTGGCACTTGGGACATCATTTAGGTCGGCCTTTAAAAAATCCTCATTCTTTAGATCTATATTATCCATTCCGCACAGATATTCTTTTGCGACCTCATATATCCTTTTGTCGATCTCGAAAGAGATAACTTTTTTTGTTTTTTTTGCTATCTCTTTTGTAAGGATCCCGGAGCCGGTGCCTATCTCGACCACGGTATCTTCTTTTGATATGTCAGCGGCCTCTATTGTCCTGTTAAGGCTGGCCGGGTCCACCAAGAGGTTTTGTCCAAGGGACTTTTTTAGATGGAAGCCGTGCTTGGTCAGGAGAGATTTAGTTTGTTGAGAGATGGATTCGTTCATGTTTTGTTGTGGCCGGTCGCGACCGGCCATTACCTTGTGAGCAACCCGCCCTTACGGGAAATATCGTTATCTACTTAGCCTTTTTCTTCATCGCCATCATGGCGGCGACCTTTATGGCCTGTATCATGCTACTGGGATTTGCCCATCCTTTGCCGGCGATATCAAAACCGGTCCCGTGGTCTACGGAGGTCCGTATTATCGGAAGGCCTATTGTGACATTCACCGATTTATTGAAAGACAAAAGCTTCAACGGGATCAGTCCCTGGTCGTGATACATCGCGATCACTATGTCGAACATGCCTATATTTGCGAGATAAAAGATCGCATCTGCAGATATAGGCCCCTTTACGTTTATACCCAGTTTTTTTGCTTCTTCTACGGCCGGAGCGATGATCTTTGCTTCTTCACTGCCGAATATCCCGTTCTCCCCGGCGTGCGGGTTAAGTCCGGCGACGCCTATCTTCGGCCTTTTGCCCAGGAGCTCGGTCAGTTCTTTGTCCGCGAGCTTGATCGTTGCAAGTATTTTTTTCTTGTCCAGTTCTTTCGGTACCTGTGAGAGCGCCATATGCGTCGTGACCAGCATTATCCGTATGGAATCTGAGAGGAACATCATCGCATAGTTCGAAGCGCCGGTCCTTTTTGCGAGAAGTTCCGTATGCCCGTCGAATTTATATCCTGCTTTGTGGATGGCCTCTTTATTTATGGGCGCGGTCGCGATGGCGTCAACCTTTTTTTCCATTGCCAGGTCTATTGCGCGCTCTATATATTTTATTGCCGCGCGCCCCGCTTCAACGGATATTTTCCCCATCTTCAGTTTTGAGGACTCCACATTGTCCATATCGAGTATGTTCACTATGCCCGTCTGATAATTTCCGGCGTCCACTCTTTTCACCACATTGAGAACGACAGGCGAAGATTTTGAGTTCTGCATCGCATTTTTCATTACGCGCGCATCGCCTATGACTATAGGCCTGCAGATCCTGGATATTTCCGCAAGCGACAGGGCCTTTATTATTATTTCAGGACCTATGCCGGCCGGATCTCCCATCGTGATCGCTATTATCGGCCTCTTGTCCTTTTCTTCTTTAATTGCCATTTTTGTACCTTATGCCTGCCTTTTCCATCCGGCTTATTGCTTCTTCGATCCTCTTTACGGAATCGATCAGGGCTATCCTTATATAGCCTTCCCCGAGATCGCCGAATCCAAATCCCGGAGAAACTACAACGCCCGCTTTCCTCAAAAGTTCAAGGAAGAAATTCATCGAAGTGAATCCTCTCGGCACTTCCACCCATACATACATAGAGGCCTTTGGTTTCTCTATTTTCCAGCCGAGGCTTTGCAGTCCGCTTATGACGGCATCTCTTCGTGCCTGATATTCTTTCCTTACTTCGTCGAAATAACCTTTTTCCATGTTCATGGCCGCGATGCCGGCTCTCTGGGTCGCCGAGAAAAGTCCGTAGTCCAGGTTCGTCTTCATTTTTCGGAGCGTTTGTATCAGCTGGTGATTTCCTACCACGAAACCTATTCTCCATCCTGCCATGCTGAATGTCTTTGAAAGGGTGTGGAACTCTATTGCTATATCCTTTGCTCCGGGGATCTCCATTATGCTCATAGGCTTCTTGCCGTCGAAATATATTTCAGCATAAGCAAAATCATGCACCAGGATGATGTTATGTTTTTTGCAAAAAGCAACGGCTTCTTCGAAAAATTCCCTTGAAGCAACTGCCCCCGTAGGGTTTGTGGGATAGCTCAGGAACATCAGTTTGGCCTTGTCGGCTATCGCATCGTCTATGGTAGAAAAATCCGGCAGATAACCGGTTTTTGCACTTGTCGGCATCACTATGGAAGTTCCGCCTGCCAGCATTGTTGCCCTGAAATGTGCGGGATAAGCTGGGAGAGGGACCAGTGTCGTATCCCCCGGATCTATCAAAGCGAAGGTCAAATGGACGATCCCTTCTTTAGAGCCGATGAGAGGAAGTATCTCTCTGTTGTGATCAAGATGGATGTTGTATTGTTCGTGGCACCATTTTTCGACCGCTTGCCTGAATTCTGGAAGACCGTCAAAGCTCGGATATCTGTGATTTACGGGTTCATCAAGGGCTTTTTTCATGGCTTCAACTACGACCTTCGGTGTGGGGAAATCAGGGCTGGCCATGCTGAGGTCTATAAGATCTTTGCCTTTTGCTCTTTCTTCGGACTTAAGCTTGTCGGTCGTATCAAATACGTAAGTCGGAAGTGAGCTAAGCCTCTTTGCTTCTTCAAATTCAAACATAAATTTCACTCGCTTTATAAGAACTTCTTACAAAAGGCCCCGAAAAGACCTTTTTGAAACCAAGTCTTTCAGCAGTTTGCCTATATTCCTCAAAAACATCCGGCGTAACGAACTGCGAGACTTCTATTTGTTCTTTTGAGGGGCGAAGATATTGTCCTATCGTCATTATGTCACAATCGACATTTCTCAAATCTTCCATAAGACGGACAACTTCTTCCTGCTTTTCACCTAATCCTACCATAATGCCGCTCTTGGTGTAAACCCCCACACCAACTTGCGATTCGGTTTTTTTAGAGGGATTTTGCATGTTTTTACGAGCAGTATCAATATTAATTTCTAAGAAAGCTTCTTTGAAGTTGGTGTGGGGGTGAAGTTTTGATCGTATTTTAGCCAATTTTAGCACATTTAATGACCTTTTATAGTCGGCTTGAGGCCGTATCTTTTCATATAATCTTGGCACGGTTTCCAGGTTGTGGTTTATGATATTTGGCTTGGCTTCAACGATTTTTGATAGATTCTGTTCGTCCCCCTGCAGGTCGGGGATAAGGACTTCGATCTTTGCTTCAGATATAGTGCTTCTTACTGCCTGTATGGTATCCGCAAAATGTCCGGCACCTCCGTCGTCGAGATCGTCCCTCGTGACCGATGTTATTACCACATATTTTAATCCCAATTTTTTTGCGGCTTCGGCGATTTTTTCCGGTTCTTTAGGATCTAAAGTCGAAGGAATTCCTTTTGAGACGGAACAAAACCTGCAATTCCTCGTGCAAACGCTGCCTAGTATCATGAACGTAACGGTGTCTTTCGAATAGCACTCTCCTATATTGGGGCATTTTGCGCTCTCACAGACGGTGTGGATCGAATCGTCGTTTATCAATTTCCGGATCTTCCTGATATTTGAGGATTTTGGGGTCTTTTTTATAAGCCAGGACGGGTACATATAGACATTATAGCAATTTTGTTAAGAGCTGAAGCGAGAACCATTTTATGAGGCCCGATTATGGAGCGGATCTATTGTATCAATACTTCAGATCTTCAGCGCTATCCATAGGTTGCTATACCCTGCGGAATTTGATAAAATTCATATAATTGGGGATTATTTTATGGAATTAACAGGGGCACAGGCATTACTCGAATCTTTGAAAAAAGAAGGCGTTGAAGTCATTTTTGGACTTCCCGGCGGGCAGACTTTGCCTTTGTACGATGCTTTATACAGCGAAAAAGGCTTAAGACATATATTGGTCCGCCACGAACAAGGCGCCGGCCATGCAGCTGACGGATATGCGAGAGCTACCGGTAAAGTCGGGGTCTGTCTTGCTACAAGCGGTCCCGGAGCTACTAATCTTGTCACAGCGATAGCCAATGCCCATATGGATTCTATTCCCATGGTCGCGATAACGGGACAAGTCGGGACTTCCTTTCTCGGGAAGGACTCTTTCCAGGAAGTCGATATAACAGGGATAACGCTTCCCATCACTAAACACAATTATTTGGTCAAAAGCGCCGACCAGATACCTAATATCGTAAAAGAAGCTTTTTATATCGCGTCTACGGGAAGGCCGGGGCCTGTTTTGATCGATATTCCCAAGAACCTCCAGCTGACAAAGATAGACTTTAAATATCCGGAGTCCATAAATATGCCGGCATATAAGCCTACATATCACGGACACCCGAAACAGATCGCGGCTGCGGCTAAACTTATCGATAAAGCGCAAAAACCCATGATCTATGCAGGCGGCGGGGTAATATCTTCCGACGCGGCTAAAGAATTATTGGAACTGGCGACAAAGATATCATCGCCTGTCACGACGACATTGCTCGGGAAAGGGGCGTTCCCGGAGACCCATCCTCTTTCTTTGGGGATGCTGGGGATGCACGGTACGGTCTATGCCAACTATGCGGTTACCGAATGCGACCTTCTGATAGCTGTCGGTGCAAGGTTTGACGACAGGGTTACCGGAAGGATAGAGCATTTCGCTCCTAAAGCCAAGGTCATCCACATCGATATCGATCCGGCTGAGATCGGAAAGAATGTCTCTGTGGACATTCCGATAGTAGGGGACGTAAAGAACGTTCTTTGCGCTCTTAACAATCACATAAAACAAAAGGATTCCCATTCGGAGTGGGTCGCTCAGGTGCTTGCCTGGAAAGAAAAACATCCTCTTTGCTATAAGTCGAACGGAGGGCTTAAGCCCCAGGCGGTCATCGAGGAGATATACAGGGTCACGAAAGGCGAAGCGATAATCGTCACAGAAGTAGGACAGCATCAGATGTGGTCTGCGCAATACTATAAATATACGTCCCCGAGGACGTTTATCTCTTCCGGCGGTCTTGGGACCATGGGATTCGGCCTTCCTGCGGCTATGGGCGCGCAAGTCGGCAAGCCGGATAAGATCGTTATTGATATTGCCGGCGATGGCAGTGTCCAGATGAACATACAGGAGCTTAATACCATGGTCAACAATAAGCTCCCTGTTATTATCGCCATAATGAACAACCAATACCTTGGAATGGTCCGCCAATGGCAGGAGCTTTTGCACGGAAGAAGATATTCGCACGTCGATCTTGATGACAATCCCGATTTCGTAAAGATCGCCGAGGCTTACGGAGCCCAGGCTTTCAGGGTTGAGAAATTCGAAGATGTAGAAAAGGCCATGAAGAAAGCTATTGCTAAACGCGACGGGCCTACGGTCATAGAATTTATCGTTGAAAGAGAAGAGAACGTTTTCCCGTTCGTTTCTCCGGGACAGGCAATAAACGAAATGCTGGTGGATTAAAAAACATGAAAAAACATACGATAGCAGTGATAGTCGAGAACAGGCCGGGGGTGCTCTCCCGCGTTTCAGGTCTTTTCAGCAGGAGAGGATACAACATACACAGCCTTGCAGTCGGTACGACCGAAGACGAGAACCTTTCAAGGATGACGATAGTTGTTGAAGGGGACGATGACACATTGGAACAGATAACAAAGCAGCTTTATAAGCTGATAGATGTGGTCAGGGTGTATGAGCTTTCCAATATAAGCGCGGTGGACAGGGAGCTGGTGCTTATAAAAGTCGCTGCGAACGAAAGCACTCGTTCCGAGATACAGCAAATAGTGGATATTTTCCGGGCAAAGATCGTAGACCTCGGAGAGAACGCTCTCATAGTAGAGGCAACAGGGGATTCTACAAAGATCGATGCTATCGAGAATATGCTCAAAAAATACGGAATAAGGGAGATGGTGAGGACGGGCAAGGTAAGTCTGGCTAGGTCGGAAGAAACGAAATAGAAAACGAAAGGGGAAAGACGATGGCGAAGATGTATTATGACAAGGATGCGGATCTGAAGTTGTTGAAGGGCAAGACAGTGGCGATGATCGGCTATGGCAGCCAGGGAGGCGCGCAGGGAAGCAATTTAAAGGATAGCGGGATCAATGTGATAGTTGCCGAAGTGGAAGGGTCCCCGAACTGGAAGAGGGCGAAAGCCGACGGGATGGAAGTGATGAGCGCCGACGAAGCGGCAAAAAAAGCGGACATCATACAGATGTTGGTGCCGGATGAACTTCAGCCCAAGGTCTACAAAGAATCCATTGAAAAGAACCTTAAAAAAGGCAAAGTGCTGGTATTTTCTCACGGGTTTAACATCCATTTTCATCAGATACTGCCGTCAGAGGACGTTGATGTCATCATGATAGCGC
>JAKLHX010000004.1 GCA_022709925.1 Candidatus Margulisiibacteriota bacterium | reverse complement strand
CGCTTGCGAGCCAGGTCGGGCTGCAGAACGGCGATGTCGTCAACACCATCAACGGCATCAAGATCGACAGCGATCAGAAGCTCGCTGAGATATTCGAAAAGTTCAATCAGATGGATGTTGATATCACGCATAAATATAGCGGGACCGGCCTGGGACTTACCATATCAAAACATCTTGTGGAGCTCATGGGAGGGAATATCTGGATAGAAAGCGTCTTGAACAAAGGGAGCACCTTCTTTTTCACTGTCAAATTGGCCGACAGGCAGAAACGCAGCGTAAAAGACAAAGGGTTCCTAGGGGCTGAAAATGAAGAAGATGTAATAAGGAATTCAGGAAAGAACATAAGGCTTCTTTTTGTGGAAGATTCGGAGCCTTTAAGGTTCCTGTTCAAGGAATACTTTAAAGGGATAAAAGAGGTGAAGACTGATTTTGCCGAGGACGGAGCAAAAGGGCTGGCCCTGTTCAATAAGAACTCGTATGACATGATATTCATGGACCTGAAGATCCCTGTCATCAACGGTTATCAGGCCACAAGGGCTATCCGGGACATTGAGAAGAAGATGAGAAAACCAAGGACGACTGTGATCGCGATATCAGCTTTTGCGCTTCCTGAAGAGATAGAGAGGAGCATCGAGGCCGGATGTGACGGTCATCTGACAAAACCTATAATGAAAAAAGACCTGTTGGCATTCATAGTCAAGCACCTCTACTGACCAAAACCCGGTGTGATATAATTTTATCGACATAATGAAAGAAAAAGATACTTCCGGTTTTCTCAGCAAAGAGACCGCAATAGAGCAGCTTTATGTTCGAGAGACCTTTCTATGGAAAATAAGATGGGCCGTGCTTGGCTGGCTCTTATTATGGCTTTTTATACCAAAAAATTACGGCGTGCCCGTTGCTCCCGGACTTTTCCTCCTTTGTATAGGGGTTATTTATAACGCCGCAGTGACTTTTGCGGTCTCTTTGAGATACAAGACCTCTCTGAGCATGATAACGTTCCTCTTTGATTCCGTATTCATAACTTTGGCGGTCTATTTTTCCGGCGGGATCAATTCCGAACTGTGGCCGCTTTATTTCATGTTGGTGGTCTCGGCATCAATGGTCTTGAGTTTTGCCAGTGAATTCGTGCTGCTTGCCTATGTTTCCTTATTGTTCTTTGCCGCTACTGTTTCGAACCTGTTCTCTCCGTTCTATTTTTCGCTTTTTGCGAACAAAGTATTTCTTTTGGGCGCGGCGACTTTTGCCGTGAATTTTATTGCCGGGACGGAAAGGGCGCTCAGACAGAAGACGGAATCTATTGCCATGGAGAATGCCGGATTGTATGAACGGGTCAATTCCTTCAATGAAGAGCTGCAGAAAAGGATAGAAACAGAGACCTCAGAGCTCAAAAAGAAATATTCGCAGCTGGAGATACTTTATAAGACCCATAAACTCATATCTTCGGATATAGAGCTGGAGAAGATCCTTTCTTTCATAATAAAAGGCGTCCAGGAGGGGCTTGGTTTTGACAGGGTCGGGATATTCGAGGTGGATACACCGCACAACATCATAAAAGGAAGGATGGGTGTGGACAGATGGGGCAAGCCGGAAAATATAGAGAACCAGGTCTATTCCATGGATGCGGACGACAACAATTTCGCTAAGATGGCAAAAGGCGCCCTCGAATACTTCTTTACTGAGGACGCCGACAATGCTCTGCCGCCGAGCCAGAAAAAATATATGGTGCCCGGGGTCGGGCAGAACATGGTGGTCCAGATGAAGGCCCGCGGGAAAGTCATCGGCATGATAGCCGTGGACAACCTTATCTCCAAAAGGCCGATCACGGAAGATGACAGGCAGCTCCTTGCGACTTTCGCCGATCAGGCGGCTACTGCCATACACAATGCCAGGATGTACGGTATAGAGAGGGAGACAGCTATAAAGCTGAAGCAGCTGGAGGACATAAAGAATGATTTTCTTTCAAAGATGTCGCATGAGCTGAAGACCCCGCTGGCCTCTATAAAGGAGTCCATAAAGATCCTTTTGAGGAAGATAGTCGGGGAAGTAACCCCTAACCAGGAAAAATTCCTTACCATCGCCCACAACAATGCCGAAAGGCTTGCCATCCTGATATCCGAACTTTTTGATGCCGTTAAGATGACAAATAAAGAATTAAAGCTTGAACTCTCGAGCCTTAACATATCAAAACTTATCGATGAGGTCATCTTTGATATAAAGCCGCAGGCAGAAGAAAAGAACATCTCTTTGAACCGGTTGTTCTCGGAATCAATGTCAGGGCTTTCGGTCCATGCCGACTATAACAAGCTCTTCAGGGTCTTGACCAACCTGGTGATGAATTCCATAAAGTACACCGGTCCCGGCGGGACTATAATCGTTTCTGCGGTCGATAATGACAAAGAAGTCCTGTTCGGTGTCGAGGATAACGGGATAGGTATAGATCCATCTATGGCAGAAAGGATATTCGATAAATTTTATCAGATCGAGAACCCTGAGCAGCAGTACCATCCCGGTGTAGGGCTCGGGCTCAGTATAGCAAAAGAGATCGTCGAGGCCCACGGGGGACGTATCTGGGCTAAAAGCGAAGGCTTGGGCAAGGGTACGAAGATGGTGTTCTCGATACCAAAAGGATAGATAATGGAACCTTTCAGACCCACATTTGCCGAAATAGACCTGAAAAAACTACGCAATAACATTTGCGCAATAAAGGGATCGCTTTCCCCGCGGACAAAGCTGATGGCTATAGTCAAAGCCAATGCCTACGGGCATGGCGCCATAGAGGTAGCCAAGACCGCTGAACTTGCAAAAGCCGATTATCTGGGGGTTGCTTCTCTTGGCGAAGCTCTTGAGCTAAGATCGTCATCGGTAAGGTCCCCGATATTGGTGCTCAGCGAGATAGATCACGCATATGTGGAGAGGGTGATAGACGCAAAGATAACACAGACCGTCTACACTTATGAACTTGCCCAGCTTTTGTCGGATACTGCCAAACAAAAATCGGCCCTCGCCAAGATACATATAAAGATAGATACCGGTATGTCCAGGGTAGGCGTCTTGCCGGATAAAGCTCTTGATCTTATAAAAAAGATATCTGTCCTGCCGAATATAGAGATCGAAGGTGTTTTTACCCACTTTGCCAAGGCCGACGATAAAAAAGGGGATTTTACCGACAGGCAGTTCAGGGTATTCATGGAAGTAATCGATGCAATAAGCGCTTTTGGGATAAAGGTCCCGATAGTACATGCGGCCAACAGCGCGGCGATGCTGAATTTTCCGCAGACACATCTTGATATGGTAAGGATAGGCATTTGCATGTACGGGCTCCAGCCGTTCGAAACAAAAGAAAAGAAAAGGATAAAAATAGAACCTGTGCTGTCGTTCAAGACAAAGGTCCTCTATATAAAGGAAGTTCCAAAGAACACCTCTGTCAGCTACGGGGCCTCATACTATACCAAAAAGAGGACGAAGATCGCCACTCTTCCGGTCGGTTATGCGGACGGGCTTTCGCGGGGCGTATCTAACAGGGGAGCTGTGCTTATAAGAGGCAAGAGATATCCTATAGTCGGAAGCGTCACGATGGATATGATAATGGTAGAGACCGGCAGGGATAAGATCGAGATAGGGGATGAGGCCGTGATAATAGGCCGCCAGGGGAAGGAAGAGATAACCGCGGATGAGATAGCCCTGCTTGATGAAACGATCAACTATGAGGTAGTATGTGGTATAGGCAAGCGTGTTCCGAGAATATACCGGAGTTGAACAAAAATGTCGCACCTTTCGCTCTATAGGAAATATCGTTCGCAGAATTTTGACGAGATAGTGGGGCAGGACCCCATAATAACGACGCTTAAGAACGCGATAAAGAACCAAAGGATATCCCATGCTTATCTTTTTACCGGTCCAAGGGGGACAGGGAAGACCTCTACGGCAAGGATATTCTCCAAAGCGATCAATTGTTCCGGAAAGACATCCCCGAATCCGTGCGGAGAATGCGACCAGTGCGTCAAGATAACCAAAGGCCATGCTCTTAACGTGATAGAGATAGATGCAGCTTCCAACAGGGGGATAGACGAGATAAGGGACCTCAGGGAAAAGATCGCCTATAAACCCGTGGAAGGCCGGTACAAAGTATACATTATAGATGAGGTCCATATGCTCACATCAGAAGCTTTCAACGCTCTTCTGAAGACCCTGGAAGAGCCTCCTGCAGACACTTTTTTCATATTGGCAACGACAGAACCCCAGAGGGTCCCTATAACGATATCTTCAAGATGCCAGAGGTTCGATTTTGGCAGGATATCCCCTGATAAAATAGCAAAACATATAAAAGATATTGCTTCTTCAGAAAAAATAAAAATAGACGATGACGCCATAAGCAGGATCGCGAGAGCCGCCGAAGGTTCTTTAAGGGACGCACTTTCTCTTATAGACCAGCTCATGTCTTACTGTCAGGGGACGATCAAGCTTGAGAACGTCATAGAGGTATTGGGAACTTCTGAACCGCAGTTCCTGTTCGATTTTGGCGGAGCGATCGCCGAAGGGTCAGAGAAAAAGATATTGGAATTGGTTGACGGCGCGGTATTATCCGGGGTCAGCATCCCTCAGCTCGCGAAAGACCTTACATACCATTTCAGGAACCTTTTATTGGCAAAGATAGGCAGTACCGATATCCTCGAGCTTTCAAAGGACCAGGTGGAAAGGCTTAAGTCCGACAGTGAAAAATTCCATCTCGGACAGCTGAAGAGCATAATAAGAAAGTTGTCGGCAGCCGAGACCGAGATGAAATGGCACCAAAATTCAAGGCTTGTTCTTGAAGTCGCGCTCCTTGAGATGTGCGGCAGTATTGAGGAATCTCCCGTAGTCCAGGAAAAACATGAAAGACCTCAGGTAAAGGTCCCTGAGATGAAGGTCTCAAAAGATCTGTTCGGTGAAATTAAGGAAAAGTGGAACGATGTCCTTTTAAAAATGAAAAGCAAGAGCCTTTTCGGATATGTTTCCCTGCACGAAGCCGAACCGTCCGAGATCGACCGCAGCGGCAGGCTGGTCCTGAGCTTTAAAAAAGGCTACTCGTTCCACAAGTCAAGGGTGGAGGAGCCGCAGAACAAGAACATACTTGAAGGGTTTATAGCCGATATAGTCGGCAGGAACATTTCGGTGGCCTGTGTTTTGAGCGAAAAGAACAATGAACCTTCACCAAAGACAGGGCAGGAAAGAATAACAGCCGACGAAGTCGCGGAAATGTTCGACGGTAAACTAGTATCATAAAAAAGAAAGGGGATAACAATGGACTTAGGTAATATGTTGCAAAAAGTCAAACAGATGCAGGATAATATGCAAAAGATCACCGAAGAGCTTTCTAAGGAAGTGGTGACTACCGGCGCCGGCAGGGGGGCTGTGGTGGTCAAGATAAGCGGCGAGATGGAAGTGAAGTCTATAACCATAGATCCGGCGATCGCTCCGATGAACGACCACAAAAAACTCGAAGACCTTCTTCTTCTTGCGGTGAACGAATCCATACTGAAAGCGAGATCTCTTGCGGAATCGAAGATCAAGACCGTCAGCGAGTTCAACCTGCCGGAAATAACCAACATGCTCGGGAAATTTAAATAAATGCCGATCTATCCCGAACCCATAACGAACCTTATAGAAGAATTCAAGAAAATGCCGGGCATAGGCCCGAAGTCGGCACAACGCCTGGCGTTCCACATACTTGGGATAACCGAGCCGGAAGTGGACTCTCTTTGCGGCGCTCTTTCGAAGGTCAAAAAAAGTGTCAAATACTGCTCAGTCTGCTATAACCTTACGGAGAACGATCCGTGTCCGATCTGCAGTGAGAACAGCGGCAGGAACAGGAAGATGGTTTGTGTCGTTTCGGAACCGAAAGACCTTATAGCCATAGAGAGGACCGGCGAATACAAAGGCCTTTTTCATGTGCTCGGAGGGGTCATTTCTCCGCTTGACGGCATCGGTCCGGACAACCTTAGGATAAAGGAACTCATAAGACGCCTTAAAGACGGGGTTGAAGAGGTCATAATAGCTCTTAATCCGACCACCGAGAGCGAGACCACGACCTTTTACCTTACAAAACTTATTAAGCCGCTCGGCATAAAACTGACCAGGATAGCATACGGGCTTCCTATAGGGTCAGACATGGACTTTGCGGACGAGGCTACTCTGTCTAAATCTCTCGAAGGGAGGTCCCAGTTATAATGAAAGCACTGATGAAATGGTATTTTGACGGCCTTTTTACTATCCTTTTAAGGCCGATATATTTCTACACTTTTATGGAGGACGGCCCGTGGAAGGATAAGTCTCTTTCCTTTATCACTATTTCAGGCTGGATATTCTCTTTTCTATTGTCCATAGCGGCTTTTATCATTTCCGTTTATCCGATGGTCTCGGTCCTTGTAGAGGGTTTCCGCGGTATCAAGCTTCTTGTGGTCATACCGGTGTTCGCGGCATTTTGTGCTGTCCTCTTTTTAATGATATTCATAATCGCCCTTTTCCTTATCACCGCTTTCCTTATCGCGTTATTCAGCCTTTTTGCCGTGTTGGCGCATTATTTTGCGGGAAGGTTCGGCGGCTCTGGGGATATCAAAGAAACGGTTAAAGCGGTCTTTTATTCAAGCGCGGTCCTTGTCCCTGTCTCGATACTTCCGTTGTTCGCACTTTTGGCAAGGTTTAAGATATTTTCTTCGCAAAATTTCGGCATAGCCGCTAACATGATGATATTTTTGGCCGTCATATATCTGTGGGGGCTATGGAGCATCGCCGTACGAAAAATATATAAGCTTTCCAAACAAAATGCGCTGTTGTCCACTTTTATCGTTTCATTTTTAGTGATATTATTACAAGTGGTCGTGGGGACAAAAATAGTTTCTATGTTAGAAAGGTGGACCATATAAATGCAGAAAATTACCGAGATAAGATGGCACGGGCGCGGCGGCCAGGGCGCAAAGACCGCGGCTCTTCTTTTGGGGGATGCCGCAATGAGCCTCGGGAAGTTCATACAAGCTTTCCCTGAATACGGGCCTGAAAGGATGGGAGCGCCGGTAGCTTCTTTCAACAGGATAAGTTCAGAGCCAATTACGATACATTACGGGATCACGGAACCGAACGTGGTGTTGGTCCTTGACCCTACGCTTATAGGATCTATAGATGTGACAAAAGGGCTTTCGGACGACGGGGTTATCATCGTCAATACGTCAAGTTCTCCTAAAGAAATAAGGACGCTGACAAAGTTCAGCGGAGGAAAAGTCTTTACCGTTGATGCTTCCAAGATATCTAAAGAATCGATAGGCAAAGACATCCCTAACACTCCGATGCTCGGTGCGCTAATAAAAGCGACCGGACTGCTTGATTTTGACCATATGATCGAAGACCTTAAGAAAAAACTTGCTAAAAAGTTCGCGTCAAAGCCCGAGGTCATAGAGGGCAACCTGAAGGCCGTAAAAAGAGCTTTTGACGAAGCGAAAGGGGAATAAGATGGCACAAGACCTTGGATGGAAAGAACTCCCTGAAGGGGATACTTTAAAAGCCGGGACCGCAGCACAGTTCCACACGGGGGATTGGAGATCGAAAAAACCCGTAAAGGACGAAAAGACCTGCATAAACTGCCTTTTCTGCTATATATATTGTCCCGACAGCGCAGTAAAAGTACAAGACGGCAAGATGATAGGGATAGATTATAACTATTGCAAAGGCTGCGGCATCTGTGAGAGCGTTTGTCCAGTGAAGCCGGTAAAAGCAATAAAGATGGTAAGCGAGAGATGATGATGTAGCGGGCAGGTTTTAAACCTGTCCGTGCGGATAGACAATATCCATTCCAAATATTGAAGGGAGAATTTAAATGGTTCAAGTTGTCGCAAAAACTGGTAACGAAGCTATGGCGGAGGCCATGCGCCAGATCAACCCCGATGTGGTGGCCGCATATCCGATAACGCCGGCTACAGAAATAGTGATGATATTTTCGCAGTTCGTTGCCGACGGGCTCGTGAACACGCAGTATGTACCTGTCGAGAGCGAACACAGTGCGATGAGCGCGACCATCGCGGCATCAGCTGCCGGCGCGAGGGCGATGACAGGGACTTCTTCTCAGGGACTTGCGCTCATGTATGAACTCCTTCCGATAGCATCTGCACTCAGGCTTCCTATAGTCATGCCAGAGGTCAACAGGGCGCTCAGCGGGCCTATAAACATACACAACGACCACAGCGACACTTTTGCAGCAAGGGATTTCGGTTGGATACAGATATTTTCCGAGAACAGCCAGGAAGCTTATGACAACATGCTCCAGGCGGTTAGAATAGCGGAACATCCAAAGGTGAAACTTCCGACAATGGTCACGACGGACGGGTTCATTATAAGCCATTGTCTCGAAAAGATAGAGGTATTCGAGGACGATGTGGTGAAAAACTATGTCGGGAAGTTCCCCGCGTACACGAACCTTCTCGATCTAAAAAATCCCGTCACGCTCGGAGCCCTTGACCTCCAAAACTATTATTTTGAGCATAGAAGGCAGACCGCAGAAGCCATGAAGTCGGCAAAAGAGATAATACTCGAAGTCGGCAAGGATTTTGGCAAGAAGTTCGGCAGGGAATACGGTTTTTTTGAAGAATACAAGATGGACGATGCCGAAATGGCGATAGTCTGCCTCGGATCGATCGCAGGGTCCGCAAAATCAGTTGTAGATGAATACAGGGAAAAAGGCGTAAAGGTCGGCCTCATGAAGATAAGAGTGTACAGACCTTTCCCCGCGGAAGAGATAGCTTCAGTCCTTGAAAGGATGAAGGCCGTGGCAGTCGTCGAAAAGGCGGACGGCCTGGCCGCAAAAGGCGGGCCTCTTTTCGATGAGATCCGCAGCGCGCTTTACGACAAAAAGAAAAAACCGTCGGTCATAGACTTTATAGTCGGTCTGGGCGGCAGAGAAGTGACACATAAACATCTCAATGAGATATTCGACGAGCTTAAAGATCTTGCCGCCACAGGCATCGTAAAAGAATTAATCCAGTACAAAGGAGTCAGATAAATGGCAACAATTAAGGAATTATCTCTTCAAGAGGACAGGCTTACCGGCGGGCACCGCATGTGTCCAGGGTGCGGAGCGCCTGTAATAGTCAGGCAAGTGCTCATGGCCGTAAAAGAGCCTGTAGTGATCGTGTCCGCTACCGGATGTCTTGAAGTATCGACCACTATATTCCCGTATAGCGCCTGGAAAGTCCCGTTCCTTCACAGCGCTTTTGAAAATTCCGCGGCAACAATGTCAGGTGTTGAAGCGGCATACACTTCTCTTAAAAAACAAGGGAAGATCAAAGACGAGATAAGGTTCATCGCTTTCGGCGGAGACGGAGGGACTTATGACATAGGGTTCCAATCCCTTTCCGGAGCGATGGAAAGAGGACATGACATGTTATATGTATGTTATGACAACCAGGCATATATGAACACTTCTATCCAAAGGTCAGGTGCGACACCAAGAGGAGCAAGTACTACGACCGAGCCGGCGGGAAAAGTAAAACAGGGCAAAGTGATGACGAGAAAAGACCTTACCGAATGCATGGTCGCGCACAATATACCTTATGCGGCACAGAGCGTTTGCGGTGACTGGAGAGACCTTACTAAAAAAGTGGAAAAAGCCATGTCTATCAGAGGGCCGAAGTTCATAAACGTGCTTCAGCCGTGCCAACTTGGGTGGGGTTATCCTATGGACAAGACCGTCGAGCTAGGTAAGACAGCCGTAGACACCTGCTTCTGGCCGCTGTATGAGGTCGAGAACGGGAAATACACTATCTCTTATAAGCCCAAGGACAAGAAGCCTTTAGTGGACTTCTTAAAGCCGCAGAGCAGGTTCAGACATCTGTTCAAGCCTGAGAACGCGCAGCTGCTTTCCGAGCTTCAGGCGGATGTAGACAAGAAGTGGGCATTGCTCCAGAAAAAGGCCGAGTGTTTCGGAGCATAAGTTCCCGAAGGAGATCATTTGATATGAACCAAAAAGAACTGGCTGAAAAACTGGCTGAAAAGTTTGACGATAAAAAGTCCAGGATGGAGCAGATAATGGACTCCGCCATAGAGATGATGATCGAGGCTATGGCAAAAGGCGAGAAGGTCAGGCTTGTAGGTTTCGGTAATTTTTCGGTAAAGACGAGAAAAGGAAGGGTTGGAAGGAATCCCAGAACAGGGGAGCAAATGGAGATATCCGCTACCAAATGTCCTGTTTTTGTTGCCGGGTTCAACTTAAAAAAAGCCGTAAGAGGTAAATAAGTGGCCGAGATAAGGATCTCAGACGCACTAAAAAGTCTTCTTGAAGTACTGCCTCAACGTATCAAAGACAAGATATACGCTTCCGTTGATTTTTCGGACATGCTCGAAGCTATCCTCGACCTCGGAAAGATGCCCGAAGTTCGTTTTGAAAAAAAAGTATTCTACCTCGAAGATGAGGTCGTTACGCAAGAAGATATCGATTACGTTACCTCAAAGACAGGCAAATTCACTTCAGATAACCGTGCCGGTATCGAAAGGACCCTTCACAGGATCTCCGCAATAAGGAACAGGACAGGAAAGATCGTAGGGCTCACCTGCAGGGTCGGACGAGCCGCCTACGGCACGATCGACATAATAAAAGACATAATCCGCTCGAACAAAAGCATACTTTTCCTAGGGCCTCCGGGAATAGGCAAGACCACAAAACTGCGTGAATCTGCCAGGGTATTGAGCGGCGAGCTCGGCAAGAGGGTCATTGTCGTCGATACCAGCAATGAGATAGCCGGGGACGGGGATATCCCTCACGAGGGTATAGGCCGCGCGCGTAGAATGCAGGTTCCGTCGCCTGATAAACAGCACGCGATAATGATAGAAGCCGTGGAGAACCACATGCCGGAAGCCATAATAATCGATGAAATAGGTACCTCCGCAGAAGCTGAAGCGGCACGTACTATTGCGGAAAGAGGAGTGGTCCTGATAGGGACCGCGCACGGAGTGACGCTTGAGAACCTTATAGCAAACCCGACGCTAAGCGACCTTGTCGGAGGCATACAGACCGTCATTCTAGGTGATGAAGAAGCCAAGAGAAGGAAAACGCAGAAAGCCGTCCTGGAGAGAAAAGCCCCTCCGACATTCGATATCGTCGTTGAGATAAGGCAGCGGGACGAGATGGCCGTGTACCACGATACGGCCGCGGCTGTTGACCAGATATTGAGAGGGAAAACCCCTCTGCCTGAGGTCAGGATAAGGAAACCCGACGGAGAGATAGAGATAAAACAGATCCCTACACAGGATACGATGCCGGAGATATCGGAAGAAGAGGTCGCGAAAGCGATAAAGCAGAAAGAGGATGACCGCGTAAAGATATATCCTTTCGGCATAAACAATTCGATGCTTGAAAAGTGCATAGACGCGCTGTTCGTGGATGCGGAAGTTGTTGACAGTCCCGAAGAAGCGAACCTCGTACTTTCCATAAGGTCAAAGGCTGTACAGGGCTCAAAGATACTTAAAGTCGCCAAAGAGCATGACCTTCCGGTCCATGTGATAAAGAACAAGACACCTTCTCAGATAAACAGGTTCTTAAGAGGTTATTTCAAGATCGTCGATGGCGACAGCCATGAAGACCTTGCGTCGGACGAAGTCGAAAAAGCCATAAAACAGGCGGAGTATACGGGAAAACCGGTTGACCTGGCGCCCCAAAATTCTTATATACGCAGGCTTCAACATCAGCTTATAGAACGTTACGGCCTAAAAGCACAGTCTTTCGGCAGCGAACCTAACAGGAAGATCAGGGTATTCCCTAAATAGAGTATTCGAGGTGTCTTTTCCAGTTCTTATCGTCTTTTTGAGGACAGTCTGTTCTATAGTGCGCTCCGCGTGATTCTTTCCTGTCTAAAGAGGCCCCGGCGATAAGTTTTCCTACAAGGGTCATGTTGATAAGCTCCGCTTCATCTTTATTTTCCGGTTCGACATCAAATTTTTCTGAAAGTTTATGGAGCTCTATTATCGCCTGCTCAAGGTCATGTCCGTTCCTTACTATACCGGCATCTTTCCACATAAGATTTTTTATAAAGCCCTTTAATTTGTTTATTTCTTTGGCCTTTACCATCTTTCCATGCTTTGTTTTGACATTCTTACCAGCTACCGAGGACGGAATGGCTTTTGATGTATCCCTAAAAGCTATGGCGCTCATAGCGGCCCTGTGGCCGAATACGACACCTTCAAGAAGTGAATTGCTCGCCAAGCGGTTCGCGCCATGGACGCCGGAAGACATCGCTTCTCCCGCGGCCCACAGTCCCGGTATATTGGTCCGTCCTTCAAGGTCTGTCTTTATCCCGCCCATGAAATAATGCGCCGCCGGAGCTACGGGGATATCGTCGCAGGTCAGGTCAAGTCCGGCCTCTTTACATGTCTTATATATAGTAGGGAACCTCTTTTGTACTTTTTCGGGGTCTATTCCGGACAAATTGAGATGCACATGATCTGAGTCCGTTTTTTTCATTTCTTCGAATATGGCCCTTGATACGATATCTCTCGGAGCAAGCTCCGCTTTTGCGTGGTACTTTTCCATGAACCTCTCTCCGAGTTTGTTCAAAAGATGCGCGCCTTCGCCTCGTACGGCTTCGGATATCAGGAATTGCGGGAACGCGATCTCTTCTCCAAGCCCTTTAAACTGAACGAGTGCGGTAGGGTGGAACTGGACGAACTCCATATCCCGAAGTACGGCTCCCGCGCGGTATGCCATCGCGATCCCGTCTCCGGTGGCAAACTCAGGGTTAGTTGTGTATTTGTATGTTTGGCATACTCCTCCTGTAGATATGATCACGCATGGAGATATAAATGCTATTTGCCTATTTTTCAGTGAATCAAAAGCGATGACCCCCACACACCTGCCGCCTTCCATTATAAGGTCCTTGCCAAAGATAAAGTTCCTTATGTCTATGTTCTTATCCTTTATCACGCGGGCGGCAAGGGTCTGCGCTATTTCTTTTCCTGTATAATCCCCGGCGTGCAGTATCCTTCTTTTTCTGTGGGCTCCTTCTATATTCAGCTCAAAACCGGTCGAGGTCTTATCAAAGTCGGCGCCCATCTCTATGAGCTCTTTTACTCTTTCAACGCCGTCTTTTACGAGCACTTCAACCGCGTCTTTCTCGCAAAGCCCGGCACCGGCCTCTATGGTGTCTTCAAGGTGGAAGGATGTGGAATCGTTCTTGCTGTCGAGGGCCACGGCTATGCCCCCCTGGGCTTTTTCGGTGGCGGTCTCTTCGGTTTTTCCTTTGGTGAGCAGCGTAACAGACCCTTTTTGCGCGCATACAAGCGAGGAAGTGAGGCCTGATATCCCTCCGCCTACAATGAGGAAATCAGATTTGAAAATTTCCATGATTAGTTGTATTATAACATTTAAGAACAATGAGTTTTGAAACCGGCATATCCCTGATATCTTTCATGAGCACAAGCCCTGTTTTTAAGGGGATCGCGCTTATGCTGCTTTCTGTCCTTGCCGTTCTTTTCGGCTTTTGGTTCAACAAAGGCAGCAAACCTTCAAATAACTTCAAAATGTACCTTGCGGTCGCCGGCGTGATCTTTATCTATGGCCTTTTCATCCTCATCGTCCGTCCGCACTGGTGGCTTCCGCCTTATATCAAGTAAGAAGTTAGAAGTCAAAAGTCAGAAGTAATGAAAGAAAAAATATACAGCATAAGCGAAAGGACATTGGCTTTTGCCAGTGATATCGTCGTTTTTTCGAACAAACTATTTAATTCGGGGGCAGGAAGAGAGATCGGAAAGCAAGTTGTCAGGTCGGGCGCATCCATAGGGGCTAATGTTGCCGAAGCTTATGGGGCCGTTTCAAAAAAGGATTTTATTAATAAATTCGGCATAGCCCGCAAAGAAGCCAAGGAAACCGTGTACTGGCTTAAATTGATAGAAAAAGCCGGGCTGTTGAAAGATCGTAATAATATTCTGCGCTTGAATGAACTGCTTAAAGAAGCCGAAGAATTGACCAAAATTCTGGGCAGCATTATGCTATCATCAAAGAGTAAAAAGCAAGATAGCTCTGTTTGATATCTTTCCTTACTTTTAGCTTCCGGCTTTTTACTTCTTACTTTGATTGGGGGATCGTCTAACGGTAGGACTACAGCCTCTGGAGCTGTGTATCCTGGTTCAAATCCAGGTCCCCCAGATTTTCCGAAGGAAAATCTGGTATCGCGTCCTATTTTTTACGATAAATAAATGACGTATTATTTATGGCAGTTATCGTACATTTAAACCCAAAAGGTTGTATGGGGCCGGAAACGAAATGCAGGCGGAGCGCTTTTGAAGGGGCACCCCTTATTTCGCGTTTTAGTCCGGATAAGGCGCGTGATATAGCCGGGCGCGCAGGACTGGTGTCACAGGCATATCCGCAGTTGAGCAGGGCATCAAAAGAATTCCTTCTGCACCCTCACATATTTCCTTTTTTCCTCGGAGTAAAAGATGCCTATATAAAATATGAAGGAGAACCTGATACCGAGAATTTTGCCAATGAAGCTGTCCATGTTCCGGAGTTCAGGAACAATTACCCCCTGGTATTCACTGAAAATTACATGGTCAATATCACCTGTTTTCGCAGAAGGATGGCTGATATGGGGCATCTGATCTCCGGCCCTACGGGAATATCGCAGATAGATGTAGATTATTTAGCGACAGGTTCATTGAAGGACCGCTGGTGGATCACAAAGTTGCGAGATACTTTGAATGCTTATATAGAACCTCGTGAAGAAAGGACCGTATTCCATGGATTTTTGATGGGATATCCCATGCAAGACATAGAATACTGCCTCGGCATAGAAAGGGCGGAATATCCCCTGGATGCCAGGATCATAACCAATTATTTCGGCAACGAGATGCTGAGCGACCACAACAAGGTTTCTGAGAGGCTTTTGACAGGATGGGAAACGGCGATGAAATACGGATATGCTCTTTTGTCAAAATTCCCGGATTTCTGGGAGTGTTTTATTCCGGCCATTGAAAACGCAGTGTCCTGGCTGCCGCCTTCGCGCGTTATAAACAAGCCTTTCCGATTGCCGCCGGACAGGAACTGGAACTGACAAATACTGCCGCTCATAATATTGTATAATAAAGCAGCTGGAACTAACCAGCAGGGTCATTTGTTTAATATGGCAAGGAGAAGATTAATGGATAAAAAGATCGCGGTTGCGGCAGTCTTATTGGCTTTACTCGGTTCCGTCACATTCTTAAACAGCCGGATCAATGCAGAAGTATCCCGCGGCAAGGGTATCGGCGGCCAAAGCGTCCTGTGGAAGCTCGACCTCACAAAGGAACAAAAAGAAACCATCGCGGCAAAAGAGAGCGCGATAGAAAAAGAAGTATCGTCATTGCAGGATTCTATCCGCGGCAACAGGGACCTTCTGGACAGCGAACTGTCCGCGGACAAGCCTGATCTTTCCAGGGTCAATAACCTGATCGATAATATTTCCGCTGATATGGCGGGTATCCAGAAAAAAAGAGTGTATTTCATGGTCTGGATGAGAGAACAGCTGACCCCGGAACAGAAACAGAAGCTCTTGTCTATTACAAAAGACCGGCAAGGGGCTGAAGCCGGAAGTAAAGAGCCGGGAAAATGATCCGATAAGGATTAGGATGATCAACAAGAATTTCAACATCTGCATAGTGACCGCAATATTGCTTTTGGCGACCATGTCGCAGAGCTTTGCTGCCGACAACAACTATTTGAACATGTTCGGCGGCGTCGGGGCCGGATATTATTATCTTTACCCTAAAGACAGCCAGATAATGAGCTTTTACAAGGGCGGGGTCACGTACAGGGGATTCCTTGGGTTCAAGGCCGAAAGCGGCCTTTCCGCGATAGGGGACATCTCTTATTTTTCTGAAGGCAATCGTTCTTCTCTTGCACCTTACGGAACGGCGCTTACGATCATCCCCATCACGGCATCGGTGGCGTACAGGTTTTTTAAGGATACTTCATTCAATCCTTATGTAGGCGCGGGCATAGGCATATACAATATCAATGAGAGCGATCCGGATTTTACGTATCTTCAGACGACAAGGTTCGGCAAGCATATCTTTGCCGGTGCCGACCTGTATATTGACCGCAACACTATAATACAGGCAGAGCTGAGGCAGACTTTCATCGATCCGGTTAATTCGTCATTGTACTACCAGGCATCTTTTGGAGGACTTACCGCAACGGTGAATGTCGCTATCGAATGGTCCCTTGCTGGCAAGAGGCCTATGACGACCGAAGAAGCGGCAGCTGCCGAACAACAGAGGATATATGACGAAAATGCCGCATTAAGGAACCGTTTGAACGATATCAATATGTATTACGATTATCACAACTGGAACCGCAATATATACTATCGTCCTTATAACACGCCTGATATATATATCAACAATATCGTGCAGCCGACCCAGCAGCAGCTAGATGAGCAGAAAGCTCAGGAAGCGCAAAATAAAGCCGAGCAGGACAGGAAGCGCCAGGAATACCTTGACCAGAAACAGGAGCTCCGCCAGGAGAAGAAAGATTCCCTAAAGCGATAATATATCCATCAAAGAGTTGAACAATTATACATCAAGAGGATATAATCATCTATCATGTACGAGCACAGCAGGCAAAATATCATCTCGGCGGACAGGTTCATCAAGAGGGTCGTCAGGAACGCTTTTCTGGCTTTGGGCTTCATAGTATTTTCTCTTATCATGGGGGCTGTAGGATATCATTACACCGAAAATATGGCATGGATCGATGCTACACTCAATGCGTCTATGATACTCAGCGGGATGGGTCCCGTTAATGAACTGCATACTGCGGCAGGCAAGATATTCGCTACGTTCTATTCTCTCTACAGCGGTATCGCGTTCCTTACGACAGCGGCCATATTGTTCGTCCCTTTCATACACAGGTTCCTTCACCGGTTCCATCTGGCTGAAGACGAAAAATAGCCAAGGTCATCTGCCCCTGGTCTTTTCAATATATTTCTGATGATATTCTTCTGCACGAAAGAACTTTGATGCGGGTAGTATCTGTGTAACTATGCGGTCTTTATACTTTCCTGATCTTTCGAGTTTTTCTTTCGACCTGTTTGCTTCCTGTTCCTGTTGTTTTGAGTAATAGAATATGACTGATCGGTATTGGTCTCCTATATCAGGGCCTTGTCTGTTCAGCTGTGTCGGATCGTGTATCTTCCAGAAAACGTCCAACAACCGTTCATAAGGCAATATCTTGGGGTTAAACTTTATGTGGACGACTTCCGCGTGTCCTGTATCTTTGCGGCAGACCTGTTCATAGCTTGGGTCCGGGACCGTGCCGCCGGAGAATCCGACTTCGGTATCGATGACGCCTTTGATGCGTTTGAATTCATCTTCAACGTGCCAGAAACAGCCTCCGCCAAAGGTCGCTTCTTCATATGTCTTTTTGCCGGGTTTAAAGAAAGCCAATGCAACGCCGTTAATGCAATAACGTTTGCCGGTGGGGGTGGGGCCGTCATTAAAAACATGCCCAAGATGGGATCCGCAGCGCGCGCATAGCACCTCGGTCCTTTCCATCCCTAAAGAAACATCTTTTTTGTAGGAGATATTAAGGTCCGAGACTGGTTTGAAATAACTTGGCCAGCCTGTTCCCGATTCGAATTTTGCGTCGGACAGGAACAGTCCGGTCCCGCACCTTACGCATCTGTATACTCCGGCTCCTTTATCCTTGTTGAGACTGCAGCTAAAAGGGCGCTCCGTGCCTTTTTTTGCGGTCACTTCATACTGTTCCGGGGTCAGCAGTTTTTTCCATTCATTATCCGATCTTTCTATTTTATCGACAAGCACGACTTTCCCAAGGTCCACATCGTATATTCGTATCTTTTCCATAGGGAATGCTCCTTTTTGCAAGGTAATTAAAAAAAATGCCGATATTATCATACGGAGACAGGCCGTCTTCATTAGTGGACATTATACAACAGCAAACGCCGTATGTTATGATACGTAAAAAGTAAAAGAGGTGGCGTAAAGATGCGGAAGAACACGGTCTCAAAGTTGTGGATCGGAATATCTCTTGTCATAGCGGTTTTAACGGCTGTTGCGGCTTACTGCGGAGCTTTTGTCCAAAGCACATATGCAAAAGAGTCAATATCCTGGGCGGCTCAGGGGACAGGGCAGGACCTCATAACATTATTCCTGGTAGTGCCCCTGCTCATCATAAGCGCATATTTTTTGAACAAAGGATCTCTTAAAGCTCTATTGGTCTGGCTCGGTGCGCTGATATACATTGAATATTCTTACGTGCTTTATTCGTTCTTTATCCACTTTGGCTGGACATTCCTTTTATATGTGACGATACTGGGACTTTCTTTTTATACGATCATCGGGAGTTTGTATCCATTGGACCTTAAAGCCTTAAAAGAAAGTTTTTCATTCAACGGCAGGACAAAGATCGTAAGCGGGTTCCTCATGGTCTCCGGCATCATGTTCATATTTCTCTGGTTAAGCGACATTATCCCCGCTGTCTCGTCCGGGACCGTTCCCAAAGGTGTTGCCGAACTCGGTTTCTTGGTGAACCCTGTGCATGTCCTGGACCTGGCGTTCTTTTTGCCGGGACTCATAATAACATCCGTACTTCTTTGGAAAAAAGATATCCTCGGGGCGTTTTTTGCCGTGCCTATGATGATATTCCAGGTGTTGATGGGAACGGCTATCGTCTCTATGATAATCATGCAGAATGCGAAAGGGGTTTCGGAGCCTTTGACGGCGGCGTATATAATGTTGGTCCTTGTACTTATCGGTATATGGCTCACGATCTTATCTTTCGGCAACATAAAGACGGAACACTGATGTCTGATCCTTTTCTTTTTTTTTCACAAGATGCTATAATATCCGTAAAATAAATACGGGAGGGACCTGATATGGCACAAAAAGAACAAATGGGCGGAAAAGAGCAGAAAAAGGCTTCTAAATTAAGCCTTAAAGAAAAAAGAGCCCTTAAAAAAGAAAAACAGGCATCAAAACATTATTGATCCCTTACGATTTAAGAGATAAATTTCACATTTGTTAAGTCTTTTGGTATAATCTCTACATCATGCCGACAAGACATCCTTTGAGCATTGCTTTCGTTTGGCACATGCACCAGCCTTTTTACAAGGACCTGGTGACGGATGAATACATGCTCCCGTGGGTTAGGCTCCATGCCATAAAAGATTACTACGATATGGCCGTTTATATGGAAAAATATCCCAAGATCAAAGCGGTCTTCAATGTTGTTCCGTCCCTTCTTGTCCAGATAGAGGATTACGTTTCCGGAAAAGCAAAGGACAAGTTCCTTGAGGTTACCATGAAAGCGCCGGAAGAACTGTCGATGGACGAGACCGTATTCATCTTAAAGAACTTTTTCATGGCTAACTGGGAGACCATGATAAAGCCTTATTCCAGGTACAACGATCTTCTTTTGAAAAGGGGACGGTTCGTATCTCCCGCGGATATCTATGAGGTCGCCAAGCGTTTTTCAAACCAGGAGATGGCCGATCTTCAGGTTTGGTTCAATCTCTCATGGTTCGGCCAGATATATAAAGAAAATGATCCCGTCATCAAGGGGCTGATAGAAAAAGGGAAATATTTCGACGAAGAGGACAAAAAAAATCTTATTGAAAAACAGATGGAGGTCATGAGGCTTGTTATCCCGAAATATAAGGAGATGCAGGACAAGGGACAGATAGAGGTGTCCGTAACGCCTTTCTACCATCCGATAATGCCTCTTTTATGCGATACGGATATAGCGAAAGTATCTAGCCATCTTATACAGCTGCCAAAATACCGCTTTCTCCACCCTGAAGACGCTGCACATCAGGTGAACAATGCGGTCGCGTATTATAAAGAAAAGTTCGGCGTAGATCCTCAGGGCATGTGGCCTTCCGAAGGCTCCGTTTCGGAAGATGTCATCCCTATAATAGCTTCCGCCGGCATAAAATGGATCGCTACGGATGAGGACATATTGGCCAATACTCTCGGGCACAGGTTAAGCGCTCAGGAGCTTTTCAAGCCGTATTCCGTTGAAAAGAACGGTTCCGCGGTCAATATCATATTTAGGGACAGGAAAATATCCGATGATATCGGTTTTTTGTATTCCCGATGGGCTCCGTTCGATGCGGCTACCGACATAGTCGCAAAGCTCCATAAAATTGCGGATATACTTCCGGATGACGGCAAGAAATATATGGTCAGCATAATACTTGACGGAGAAAATGCCTGGGAATATTACAAGGACAACGCAAAACCTTTCTTTGAACATCTTTATGAGCTCATTTCCAATGACCACAGGCTGCAAACAGTGAGAGTAAAGGATTTTATAGCGGAGAACCATCCGGACCATAGGCTCCACAATCTTTTTCCAGGGTCATGGATAAGCCATAACTTCAACGTATGGATAGGACATGCCGAAGATAATACGGCATGGGACTATCTGTACAAGGCAAGAGAGATGCTTGTCACCACGGAGAACGCGCCTAAAGAGGCATGGGAAGAACTTTACATATCCGAAGGTTCTGATTGGAACTGGTGGTACGGGGATGATCACAGCA
>JAKLHX010000039.1 GCA_022709925.1 Candidatus Margulisiibacteriota bacterium | reverse complement strand
CTCAAAGAATCGTCTTTATACCCTTTTATCGGTATGATGTTGCAGAATTTCCTGAATACGACCCCGAGTTTTTTATCCATCTATCCACCCTCCAAGGCAAAGGGACATCCTGTCCATAAGAAGTCTCGTGTTTGCCATTTTTTTTATGTCCCGTATAGCGTTAAGGACTATACGGCTTTCTCTCAATTTCCTGGCTCGGAAGAATTCCGCCGACAAAATGCGGAGCTTTTTTTCCAGCTTATCCCTTTCAGCCTCTTTTGAAGAGGATTCTGACAGTGAAGAAGAGAATTTCAGAAGGCTCCACACATCACTTCCTGACGGCAGCTCGGCATCAATATCTTCAATATCGTTCTGGTTCGCAAAGATAACACCTTGGCACCGTGAAACGACCGTTTTCGGAAGGCTGTCCATCCTTGAAGTTATGAGGACAAAGACAACCCCTTGGGGCGGTTCTTCAAGCATTTTCAGAAGACTGTTGGCCGCCTCTATCTCTATGGAATCGGCGTTCATTATGCTCACGACAAGGTACGTTCCTTCGGCAGGCCCGATCTTTATGCGGTTCTTAAGGTCCCTTATCCTGTCGATCTTTATTATGGACTTTTTCCCTTCCGGCATTACAACGATAAAATCAGGGTGTGTCCCGGAGGTTATTTTGGTGCAATTAAGGCATTTTCCGCATGCAGTTTCGCAATTCAGGAGTTTCGCGAACTCTTTCGTGAATTCGGCTATCTGATCGACATTTTGGCCGCAAAATATGTAGGAATTCGCTATCCTGCCCGTCTTTAGGGCTCCGGATATTATCTTTTTTGCGCGGATCTCACCGGGAATGTTCTCAAATCCCATATTGAGTTGATTATAACATAGTTGGCAAACTATAATTTTTCAGCAAATAACGCGGTAAACGTCATACACATCCGTGATCTTACGTATCATGACCATAAGCTGTTTTAGGTGGTCGACACTGGTGACGTCCAGGACCATATTGACTATTGCGCTTGAACCTCTCCTTGTCTTAACGTCTATTGAGTTTATATTGACCTTGCTTTCCGAAACTTGAGCGATCAGGTCTTTCAAGAGCCCTACCCTGTCAAAAGCCTCTATCTCGATGCTTGCGGGATAATAATTCCCGTCGGAAGGCTCCCATTCTATCTTAACAAGGTTCTGGCAGGCTTTTTTCTCTTTGTCGACATTGGAGCAGTCGGCCCTGTGCACGGAAACGCCCCTGCCTTTGGTGATGAACCCGACGATCTCATCTCCCGGAAGAGGATAACAGCATTTGGAAAGCCTCGTAAGGATGTTCTCCATGCCAACCACCCGTATACCGGGACCGGACTTGTTGCTTTTTGGTTCCTGAGGCTTGATCTTTTGGGTGTCCGGTTCTGCGGGAGATATGACCTTTTCCTGTTCAAGCAATTTTCGGATCTCTTTGATCGACTGGAAGAAGCTTATCTCGCCGCTGCCGACCATGGAAAAATAATCGTCTTCGGATGAAATATTATGGGAAGAGAAGATCTTTGAAGTGTCTATTTTTGACAAAGAAGAAGCCATATCAAGCCCCATCTTCTTGAACTCTTCCTCGAGTATCAATTTCCCTCTTTCGATGTTCTCCTCTTTTTTCTGTTTTTTGAGCCATTGTTTTATCTTGTTCTTGGCGCCGGAGGTCCTTACGATTTTCAACCAGTCAAGTTTGGGGGCCTCTTTGCCGGAAGTAAGGACTTGTATGATATCCCCGTTCTTTAAGATATAGTCCATAGGGACTATCCGTCCGTTCACTTTCGCCCCGGCATATTTGTGCCCTACCTGCGTGTGCACCTGATATGCAAAATCAAGAGGCGTTGAACCTGCGGGAAGGTCATACACATCCCCTTTAGGCGAATAGACAAAAACCTCATCCATAAAGAAATCGAGTTTGACGTTCTCAAGGAAATCCCTGGCGTTCTTCACTTCTTTCTGATAATCAAGCATCTCTCTTATCCAGGAAAGCTTTTTATCGAAAGACTTGTCCCCTGACGCGCCCTCTTTATATTTCCAGTGCGCGGCGATCCCGTATTCGGCGGTCCTATGCATTTGCTTTGTCCTTATCTGGATCTCCACCGGTTTGCCGTTCGTTCCCATAACGGTCGTATGGAGCGTTTGATAACCGTTTGACTTTGGCAGCGCTATGAAATCCCTGAACCTGCCGGGGATAGGTTTCCAAAGAGAGTGGACTATCCCGAGAACCGCGTAACAATCCTTTATGCTGTCAACTATCACTCTTATGGCGATAAGATCATAGATGTCGTCGAACTCGACGTTCTTTTGCACAAGCTTGTTGTAGATGCTGTAGAAATGCTTTGAGCGGCCCTTTATCTTAGTATTGATGCCGACCTTCGTAATAGCGTCGGTTACCTTCTCGATGAATTCCTCTATGTATTTTTCTCTTTCCGCTTTTTTCTCGGACACAAGCAGTTTTATCTGGTCATACTTGTCCCTCTCAAGATAATAGAACGCCAGGTCCTCAAGCTCCCATTTAAGCCGCCACATGCCGAGCCTGTGCGCCAAGGGAGCATATATTTCCCTGGTCTCTCTGGCAATGTCAAGCTGCCGGTCTTCGGGAAGGAATTTGAGGGTCTGCATGTTGTGCAGCCTGTCGGCAAGTTTGATTATTATGATCCTGAGATCTTCCGCCATTGCGATGAACATCTTGCGAAAATTCTCGGCCTGTCTTTCTTCTCTTGATTCGAATGAAAGCTTCCCGAGCTTTGTAACGCCAAGGACCAGCCTTAAAATGGTCTCATTGAATTCGGCCCTTACCGTTTCAGGGGAAACATGCCCGTCTTCAATGGCATCGTGAAGCAAAGCAGCGGCAATGGTCGAGGTATCCTGTTCCAGTTCCGCGAGTATCTCCGCTACTGCTATCGGGTGGGTTATGAAAGGGTCCCCGGAAAGGCGCATCTGTCCTTCATGGGCTTTTTCCGCGAACGCAGCTGCTTTTGAAATCAATTCAAGGTTGGCATTTGGGTCGTATGACCGTATTTTTTCTATAAGGTTATCTGTCTGCGCCATCTATCTTCTTAAATACCCCGCCTGCTATATCCACCGGTCCTTCTTCCCATGACCCCTATGCCCGGCGGTATCGCACTTCTTTTTCTGTTATGGTCATAACGGTTGTTGCTCGAAGGTTGCGATGAATGTGTCGGCTGGGTCTGCTTTACGCCCACAAGTTTTGAAGCAAGCCATATCTTGGAAGACTGTTCAAGGCAGGTAATTATCTCGAGCGCTTCTTCAAGGCTTCCGGCGGCCACAAAGACGCCGTATCCTTTTATAACCGCGACAAAAGGAGAAGAACTGAGCGAAGAGCTCATAAGCCTCGCTATCTCGTCCTTATCGGATATCTGTCTTGGTTTTAATATCGTTACTCCCTGAGGGAAGAAGCACTGCCCCTTGGTATCCTGGGGAAGGATCTTATTCTCCGTCACACAGAGCGCAAGCACATTAGGAAGATGGGAATGTATTACGGCTTGGTTCTTTGAGTTCTTATATATGAGCCTGTGAAACTCCAGGTCCCTTGAAGCCAGATCATCCTCCGGACCGCCGGCATCGATACGAACAGAGATAATATCCTCTTTATTGAGCCTGGACGGCATAGAAAGCCTTGATGTTATCATAATGCCGTCGCCATCCCTTACGCTCATATTCCCGCTGTGCGAATCGTTGCATCCTGAGGTAAATAGTATCTCTCCCGCCTTTTTAAATCTTTCAAACATCTCGTCATCCTCCTCTTTCTATAATAGTTCCGGGCCCAGGTCGTCGAATTGCACGCATTTTTTCATCAGATCGTATCTTGAAGTGATATCCGTTCTTTTTAAGGTCCTTAATCTGTCAAGGGAAAAGTCTTCAACATTGAAAGAAGCCATAACGCTTCCTATGATTATCGCTTTTTTTATCGTTGATACGTCGGCAACCCCTTTTTTTGCTATATATCCGATGAAGCCTCCGGCAAAACTGTCGCCTGCGCCGGTAGGGTCTATCAGGTTCTCTTGTGGATAGGAAGGCGCTGAAAAATGCGTGTCCTTTGAGAACAAAAGCGCTCCGTGCTCGCCTTTTTTTATTATAACATACCTGCATCCGGTCCCCAGAATATAAGCCGCCGCCTTGATCAGATTGGACTGACCGGAGAACTGACGGGCTTCCATATCGTTCATCAGCATTACATCAAGATGCTTCATCAGCTTCTTCAAGGCGTCTTTTTTATTGCTTATCCAAAAGTTCATCGTATCAGCAACTACGAACTTTGGGGCATTGAGCTGCTCTATTATCCTCATTTGTATATCAGGATCGAGATTGGCTAAAAAGATATATTCGCTGTCCTTGTATGATCCCGGCAAACGGGGATCGAATGACCCTAGAACGTTAAGATCGGTCTTTATCGTATGAGCCTGGTTCATGTCATATTCATAAAAACCTTCCCAGTGAAAGGTCTTGCCGTCGCTTATCTTTAACCCTTCGATATCCACGCCTTTTGATCTGAAAAGGTCAAGATGCTCCTTAGGAAAATCCTTGCCTACGACCCCGACCAGTTTTACTCCGGAAAAAAAACTTGCGGATATGCTCGAATGCGTTCCGGAGCCGCCGAGAATATCCTTTCTTTCGCCGAAAGGCGTCTTTAGATCGTCGAGAGCTATCGAGCCTGCAATGAGGACGCTCATCTGTGGATCATCTCTTTCTAATATAGGGTTTTAAGACCTCAAGATTTATGATATCGGAAGGAGCGACAAGTTCTTTTTTATCCGTACCTCTGTAAGAGACCTCGACCTTACCCTGAGAGAGGGTTTTGCCTATGACGACTTTCACCGGAATGCCTATAAGGTCCATATCCTTGAACTTTACTCCGGCCCTTTCATCCCTGTCATCCATAAGAACGTCTATGCCGTTACCTGTAAGTTCTGAATATATCTTTTCCGCGGCAGCCATCTGTTCCGGTTCGGAAACATTCACGGGGACCACGGCTACATGGAACGGGGCTATCTGCAAAGGCCAGATTATGCCATTATCGTCATGGTTCTGTTCTATGGCAGCGGCAGCGGTACGGCCGACGCCTATCCCGTAGCATCCCATGACATAAGGTATCCGCTCTCCGGTCTCGGCAAGGAACTCCGCTTTCATCGGGGCCGAATACTTTGTGCCAAGCTGGAATATATGCCCGACCTCTATCCCGCGCTCGGTCTTCAGCACCCCGGTACTGCAACGCTTGCATGAATTATCTTTCTCGATATTTATTAGCTCTGTAGAAGCGGCAAAAGAACAGTCGCTGCAGTAGGCTATCTCATCCTCACCGGTCTGTGCTATGACCATATATTCCTGTGAAAAACCTCCTCCGATAGCTCCCGGATCGGCCTCGACCACACGGTATTTAAGCCCGCATTTGTCGAATATATTCTTATAAGCCTGGGCCATTCTCTCATAGCTCTTCTTAAGGCCTGCTTCATCCCTGTCAAAACTGTAGCAATCCTTCATTATGAATTCGCGGCCTCTCATGAGACCGAACCTCGGTCTTATCTCATCCCTGAACTTCGTCTGTATCTGGTAGAGTATCAAAGGAAGATTTTTATAGGAGGAGACGTTGTTCCTTACAAGGTCCGTTATCACCTCTTCATGTGTCGGCCCCAGGCAAAAGTCGCGCTCATGCCTGTCCTTCATGCGGAGAAGCTCTTTACCGTAAACATCCCATCTCCCGGTCTGCTGCCAGAGTTCCGCCGGCTGGACCGCGGGAAGAAGGACTTCCTGTGCGCCGGCATTGTTCATTTCGGTCCTTATTATCTCTTCCACTTTCTTTATAACGCGCCAACCCAGAGGAAGATACGAATATATCCCTGCCGCTAGCTTCCGTATATATCCGCCTCTCAACATGAGCTTATGGCTTATGACCTCAGCCTCTGAAGGATCATCTCTTAAAGTCGGGACCAGGAAACCTGACATTTTCATTTGAGTTCCTCCGAAAAAATTATTTGCTAAAAGAGATCTTTGAAAAATCCGCGAACATAAGATATAAAGACTCTACTTCTTTAAGCAGTGCCAGCCTGTTATTCCTTATCTTCATATCTTCATGCATTACCATGATATCCTCAAAAAACTTCCCGAGAGGCAAAGAAAGATCTGAAAGACCTTTCAATGCCGAACCGAGATCTTTGTGTCCCAAGCTCTTTTCAACATCTATGCTGACCTTTTCAAGAGTTGCGTACAGGTCTTTCTCCCCTTTTTCTATAAAGGATGAAGCGTCAACAGATCCTCCCGGAGCAGAAGCACATATCTTCCTGACCCTGTCCGCGGACTCTACCAGTTTAGAGAACCAATCGGCGGAAAGCACTTTTTGTATCTCAAAAGCCTTGCAATAAGCGCTCACAATATCATCGCAGTTCTTTAGGACCGCTTCGGCAACATCATATCTTATGCCTTCATTTTCAAGGACCGCCTTCAAACGCTGGCAGATGAACTCAACTATCTTGTTCTTGAGGGACGGGTCCGAAGGTCCGGACATCTTGAGAGCTTCTTCCGTCAGTCGTGATATCGAAACACTAAAATTTTTGCCAAGAATTATGCTAACTATGCCTTGCGCCGCTCTTCTTAAGGCATAGGGGTCTTCTGATCCTGTCGGGATTATGCCCGCGGAAAAACATGAAGCGATCGTATCCGTCCTGTCTGACAACCCCAGCACCGCACCCAAGAACCCTGAAGGGAGCTCTCCTCCTGAGTATCTCGGAAGATAGTGCTCGAGGACCGCTTCCGCGACATCATTGTCCTCACCTGCCAAAGAAGCATAATATTTCCCCATTATGCCGGCCAGGTCCGGGAATTCTCCGACCATATGCGTTGAAAGGTCCGATTTTGCAAGCTCGGCGCTCCTGCCTATTTTTACGGCCTGGTCTTCGGAAGCGCCAAGCGTCTTAGCAAGGAGAACGGAAAGCCTTTGGACGCGTTGCATCTTGTCCCACATGCTCCCGATCTTTTCGTGGTATGTTATTTTTTTCATCTTTTCGACATTCGTCTTGAGCGGCACTTTCCTGTCTTCATCATAGAAAAATTTGGCGTCTGAAAGTCTGGCGTTCACCACCTGGGCATACCCTGCGGATATATCTTCGTATGACCTGCCGTCGGCTACCACGAAGAAAATGTTCTCGCCGGCGACAGGAAAACATTTTTGCTGTTTCTTTATTACGGTAAAGATCACTTCCTGCGGAAGGCTTTCGGCAAATTCCTGCCTGTAAGTCCCTTTAAGGACCTTGGGATTTTCAACCAGGTCAGCCGTCTCGTTAAGCAAGCCTTCATCGATAACGACTTTCCCCTTCATTATCGAGGAGAATTTTTCCAGCTGCGCCTTTATGTTTCCCCTGCGCTTCCTTCCGTCAAGCACGACCCCGTATTTCTTCAAAAGCCCCTCATGCGCCGACATTGAAGCGCTCTGCCCTGCAGAGATCTTCTTGTCTTCGAACAGGAACCTGTGTGCTTTCACAAAACCAGAGGAGTTCATCCCGGCAATAGCTAACTTTATCGTTTCTTTGCCGTAAACGGCAAGAGCATAATGTATAGGTCTTATAAAAGAGAATTCCGCATTCTGCCATTTCATGGAAATGGGAAGGTAGACGGAAGAAACTATCTTAGGGATCAGGTCTTTCAATAGCTTTTTGGAAGGAAGTCCCTTTTCCTCTTTTACGGCAAAAACATAATCCGAATTGTTGATCTTCTCTACTATCAGGCTTTCTACGGTGACCCCTTTCGAGGATGCGAATGCATGAGCGGTCTTTGTAGGGATCCCGTTCGCATCAAAAGCCTGTACCTTTGAAGGGCCTTTTATCTTTAAAGAAACGTCTTTCTGTTTTTCTTCGAGACCGGAAACGAATATGACAAGGCGCCTCATCGTCCCGAGGGTCCGCACATCGTCCAGATCAAGCCTGCTTTCCGCAAAGAGTTTCTTTGTTTTTTCACAAAACTCATTGAGCAAAGGACCTAAGAACCTCGCGGGAACCTCTTCAACGCCTATTTCCACCAAAAGATCTTTTTTTGCCATTTTCCCTCCAAGATATTGTGCTTGCAGCGGCTGTCGATCAATAAAATATGGCCATTAACTGGTCAAGCATTTCTTCAAAGCTTATTTTTTCGAACGTACCCTGTTTCAAGAAATCATTGACCGCGTCTATCTTTGCGATAGCATCGTCTATCTTAGGATTGCTGCCCTTGACATAGGCCCCGATGTTTATCAGGTCTTCCGCTTCCGAATACCTGGCAAGGACCTCTCTGAGCTTCCCTGCGGATTCTTTATGTTCATCGGAAACGAGATTGGACATAAGACGGCTTACGCTCGGAAGAACATCAATGGCCGGATAATGGTTCTTCGCAGCAAGCGATCTCGAAAGTATTATATGGCCGTCCAGGATGCTTCTTGACTGGTCCGCAATGGGCTCGTTAAAGTCATCCCCTTCTACAAGTATAGTATAAAAAGCGGTGATAGATCCGACCTCAGCCGTCCCGGACCTTTCCATCAAACGGGGGAGCATTGCAAATAC
>JAKLHX010000038.1 GCA_022709925.1 Candidatus Margulisiibacteriota bacterium | reverse complement strand
TTTGTGACCTCTTCAAGCTTCACCCCGAATATATCGGCCGCGGTCGCGGAATGTATATCTTTCCCCGTAAGGAAATCATTGATCATCTCCGGATCGTCGCTCAAATGAGCAAGGATCCTCAGCTCTATCTGGGAATAATCCGCCGACAAGATCACAAAATTCTTGCCGTCAGCAGGCACGAAAGTATCCCTTATGCGGGCCCCGAGATCCGTTCTTATAGGGATGTTCTGGATATTGGGATTACTGCTGGACAACCTTCCTGTCGCGGTGGCTATCTGGTTGAAAGACGTATGTATCCTTCCGGTCTTTGAATTCACAAGCGACGGAAGGACGTCCACATATGTTGTCTGCAGTTTTGTAAGCTGCCTGTATTCCAGAAGCTTTTGTGCGATCTCGAACTTCGGAGCAAGCGCTTCGAGCACGCTGGCATCGGTGGATGCACCGGTCTTTGTCTTTTTTATCGTGGGGAGCTTCAGTTTGTCAAAAAGTATGACGGCAAGCTGTTTTGGCGAATTAATATTGAACTGCTCCCCGCATATTATGTATATATCCTTCTCAAGCTCGGCCAACCTTGAAAGTATCTCTTTGCTGAGCACGCTTAACTGCCCGCAATCGACAGAGACCCCGTTGCGCTCCATTTCGACCAGCACTTTGACCAGGGGGTCTTCTATGTCGTCGAGCACGAAACCAAGCTCTTTCTTGTCGATCTCTTTCCTGAGTATGTCCGCAAGCTGAAAAGTGACATCAGCATCCGCGCACGCATAGTTCTTGAGGTCCTCTATGTCGGTCTTCTCGATGTCTTTAGTCTCGTCGGCAAGCAAAAGTTCTTCATAGCTTGTCATAGCCCTGCCGAGGTGTTTTGCCCCGAGATATTTCAGCCCGTGCTTTCCGGCAGTAGGATCAAGTAGATAAGAAGCAAGCATAGTATCAAAGAACGGGCCTTTCACTTCGATACCGTTATTCTCAAGGACCTGGATATCATATTTCAGGTTGTGCCCTATCTTCTTTATCGTCCCGTCACCGAAAAGGGATATTATTTCCGGCATTACTCCCGGCAAAAACAATACATCGGCAGGGATATAATAGGCTTCGTTCGCCCTAAAACTCACGGACAAACCCACTAGTTTGGCGCTGAAAGTGTCCAGAGAAGTGGTCTCGGTATCAAAAGAGAACCCTTTTGCCCTTTTTAATTCGCCTGACAGTTCTTTGATCGCTGAAAGATCCCTCATGAGCCGGTAATCGGTCTTTGTATTGATATCATGGAGCTTTTCTCTGCCGGCTTGAGCGAACAGTTCAAAAGTCTGTTGCCCGCCGTATTTTTTTAAAAGGCTTTTGAATTCGTACTTCTCGAACAAGGGAAGGACCTTCTGCCATTCCGGCCCGGAGAACTTCATTTCTTCAAGGTCTATATCCATCGGGACATCGCTTACAAGCGTGGCCAATCTTTTCGAAAGCCTGGCAATATCGATATTGTTCCTTATTTTTTCGCCGACCTTTCCTTCTATCTTATCCGCATTGCTTATTATATTGTCGAGGTCCCCGAACTGATTTATAAGGGACACCGCGGTCTTTTCCCCTATCCCCGGGATACCGGAAATATTGTCCGACGAGTCCCCTGCCAGGGCTTTATAGTCAACAACGGACCTCGGGCTTATGCCAAGCCTTGACAGTACAGTCTCCGGAGTATAGAGAAAGGTCTCTGATATCCCTTTTACGGCCGAAAGAACATCCACATTCTCCGACACAAGCTGGAGACTGTCCTTATCTCCCGTAAATATCCTTACTTTCAATCCCTTTTCCCGCGCAAAACGGGTAAGCGTCGCGATTATGTCATCGGCCTCATATCCCTGCGCTTCAAAATACTTTATCGAGAAAGCCGATAATATCTCTTTTACATGGGAGATCTGGCCTCTTAAAGATTCCGGGGCTTTTTGTCTGGTGGCCTTATAGGCGCTGTATTCTTTGTGCCTGAAAGTCGGGACAGGAAGATCAAAAGCGACGGCAATATATGAGGGTTTATCGTCCAGCACCTTGAGGAGCATGTTCGTAAAACCGTAGATCGCGTTGGTCGTAATACCGGACAAGGTCTTCATAGTGTCCGGAAGCGCGTAAAAAGCCCTGTAGACTAAACTGTTCCCGTCGATAAGATACAGGTCCGGAGTGTTAGGCCTTTTCGCCGATCTGGTATCTTGTGAATTTTTTGACAAGGATCTTGCTACCTGTCTTTGATGAAGCTTCTTTTACGACATCGGCTATTTTCTTGGCCGGATCTTTTATGAAGGGCTGTTCCATAAGGCAAAACTCACTGTAGAATTTGCCGAGACGTCCCTCGACCATCTTGTCGACTATATTCTCGGGCTTTCCTTCGGAAAGGGCTTGAGCCTTGAGTATCTCTCTTTCGTGGGCCAAGGCTTCTGAAGGCACTTCTTCCTTCACTATCACGGAAGGCCTTGAAGCCGCGATCTGAAGCGACAGGTCCCTTGCAAGGGTCTTTATGTCGTCGCTGATGCCTTTATCGCTCTCAAGCTCGACAAGCACGCCTATCTTGCCGTTCAGATGTATATAGGACTCCACAAGACCTTTGGAGCTCTCGAATATCGAAAAGCGTCCGATAAGGGTGTTCTCTCCGAATTTGGCGATTATCTCTTTTATCGCATCGCCGACCTTTTTACCTGAACCGTTCTCAAGCGGCTGTTCAAGCAAGGCAGCTATGTCGGACGGTTTGTTCTTTGCTATATGAGCGGCGATATCCTTTACAAACTGCTGGAAATCCGGGTTCTTGGCAACAAAATCAGTCTCGCAGTTCGCTTCAAGCAATACCCCTGTGCCGCTCTTCATATCAAGATGAGAGACGACAACTCCCTGCGTGGCGACCCTTTCGGCTTTCTTGGCGGCCGTAGCAAGGCCTTTTTTTCTTAAAAAATCGACGGCTTTTTCGATATCCCCGCCGGTCTCGGAAAGCGCCCTTTTACAGTCCATCATGCCGCATCCGGTTTTTTCGCGCAAACTCTTTACCATTTCAGAAGTTATGTTCATTGGGGTTGCTGCCTTTCAGTTATTCTTCGTCTTTATCCGGTATCTGCTGGAGTATCTCATCCATACCAAGCTCCTGGATCTCTTCTTCTTTTTCCAGTTCGCTTGCGAGGACAAGTTCGTCAGGGGTCTCTTCCAGCTTTATCTCAAGGCCTTGGCCCGGTTCGGTTATCTGCCTGCCCTCGAGCACGGCATCGGCCACGATAGAACAAATGAGCTTTACGGCCCTGATAGCGTCATCGTTCGCCGGCATCGGATAGTCTATGACGTCAGGATCGCAATTCGTGTCTACTATCCCGACTACAGGTATGCCGAGCTTCTTGGCTTCTTTAACGGCGATCTCTTCTTTTTTAGTGTCAACAACGAACAATACCGAAGGAAGAGCGGTCATCTCCCTTATTCCTCCGAGCATCTTCTCGATCTTGCCTTTCTCTTTTTTGAGAGAAGCAACCTCTTTGTGCGGAAGCTTCTCAAAAAGTCCGCCGGCTTCCATCTTTTCTATCTCTTTAAGCCTGGAGATATTCTTCCTCAAGGTCTTAAAGTTGGTAAGTGTCCCGCCGAGCCATCTCTGGTTCACATAGAACATGCCGCAGCGTTTTGCTTCCGTCTCGATCGATTCCTGGGCCTGTTTTTTTGTTCCCACGAACAGCACAGTCCCGTTGTTCTCAGCGATGTCTCTCACGAATTTATAGGCGATCTCGATCATAGGTATGGATTTATGAAGGTCTATAACATGAATGCCGTTCTTCGCGGCAAATATATACCGTTTCATTTTTGGGTTCCAGAATCTTTTCTGATGTCCAAAGTGGACCCCGGACTCGAGCAATTGTCTCATTGTTATTACAGCCAAAGTTAGCCCTCCTAAGAGAATATTATAGAAAGATTATAGCATGTTTTCCAGGTATTTTCGAGATGAATCGGCGGCGATCGCGCCATCCCCCACCGCGGTAGCTATCTGGCGGAAGTTCTTATGGCAGACATCCCCTGCGGCAAAAACGCCTTCCGCGGAGGTCCGCATGCGGTCATCTACTATTATAGACCCGTCCTGTGAAAGCTTTAACAGGTCCTTGAACAGTGAAGTGTTCGGGGATTCTCCTATATATATGAATACCCCGTCTACCGGAATGTCCTGCTTTTTCGATGTCTTAACGTTCTTTACGGTGATAGACTCGACTCCATCTGACCCGTTTATCGATTCCGGGACGGTATCCCACATTATCTCTATCCTCGGATCTGATATGGCCCTGTCGGAAAGTATCTTATCGGCCCTGAAAGCGTCACGCCTGTGTATCACGGTGACTTTTGAAGCGAATTTAGTAAGGAATAAAGCTTCCGATATGGCAGAATTGCCGCCGCCTATGACCGCTATCTCTTTATCTTTGTAGAACGCTCCGTCGCATGTAGCGCAGTAAGACACTCCCCTTCCACGGAATTCGCTCTCTCCCGGAATGCCGATCTTTTTGGGTTCCGTTCCCGTGGCTATTATCAGGGTCTTGGCCGAATAATAGCTGTCAATAAGGGATATCTTCTTGAGCCCCCCTTCTATCTCTATCTTTTGCACATCCCCCCATACGATCTCGACCCCGAACTTCCTCGCCTGGTCCTCAAACCTGCCCGCAAGCTCTACGCCGGCTATGCCGGAAGGGAACCCCGGGTAGTTCTCTATGCTGGAACAAAGGGACACTTGTCCGCCAAGCAGAGCTCTCTCGACAAGCAACGCCCGCATACCGGACCTTGCGCAATAGACACCTGCTGTAAGACCGGCCGGACCGCCGCCGATTATTGCAACGTCGAACGGCAAAGCCTTATCGTTTATTATCTTCTCTACTTCTTCCAACGTATCAAGAGGCGTTGTTATCATCTTTTTTTGTTCTCCAGGTCTTCTTCTTCGACAAAGACCTCCGTTTTGCCTTCCAACAATATCTTATTATTTCTCATGTCGATTTTCAACTTGCCTCCGGCCATTTGGCTACCATACCTGCTTGCTTTAGCATTCCCTGAAAGCATGACAACATTCCCTTTGAGGTTGAATTTTGCAAAGTCAGCTTTCGCTTTTATATCTTTGAAGGACACATCCACGCCGCCCGCGGCCAAGACATCTTCTTTTGCCTTAAAGAACCTTATGGACTCAGCAGAAACCGACAGCTCTCCCATCATGGCTTTAGCATTACCAATAGCGGAAAGGTCCCCCGCAGCGCCGTATATTTCAAAAGCATCCGCAGTAATATCGATCTTTCTTCCCTTGCCGGAAAAAGACGCCTTGGGACTGCCCATTATCGTCATCTTTGAAAGTTCTATATCTCCCAAAAGACCTCGGCCGTTTATATTCCCGCCGGCCGAACTCAACGTCACATCGCCGTCCGTCCAGACTTTCTTCCTGTCCATGGACCACCGGAGGTCCGGAACAGCAAACTTATAATTATTATCCTGCCCTTTCGGGGAATTGATCACGATCTCTTTCTTCTTCATATCCCACTCTACAGAAGGAGCAACGAATTTTATCGAGGATTTGCCGTTTCGGAAAAAATAGCCGTCTATGTCGCTCAGCAGGGCTATACCACTGTCCTTGTTTATCTGGGAAGTCACTGCTTTTATCTCCCAATATTTGCGGCCGTCGATTATCTCGGAAAAAGTGACCCCTTTCATGAAAAGGTCTATCTTCCTTTTCTGGTGTTCCATTTCTCTGCTCACCCTCTGATTCAAGCTTTCTTTGGGTATGAACGCGGCCCAGAAAAATATCCAGACGATGAAAAGAAAGATTAAAGAGGCGAAGATCTTTTTGAGCATGCCTTTAGTATCCGATGGCCCGCAGTCTCAAAGCTTCTCCGGCTTCCATGACGCCGCCAAAACTGTTCCCGGTCTTATAATAGGCCTGGGCCAGCCCAAGATGGAAAGCAGCCACATTGGAATCTATGGCGATAGCTTTCTTCATGTATCTTATGCCATCCTGCCAATGCTCATCTTCGGCGGCTATAACGGCCATATAGCCGTATGGCCACGGGTTCCTGGGATCAAGATTGGCAACATTCTGCAGCTCGTTAGAGGCAAGCTTCTTGTATCCGCCGAAATAATAGGCAAAAGCGAGCCTGAACCTTGCCTTCCAATCACGGGGATCCTTCTTCACTATGTCGTAATACTTCTCTATCAAGTGCCTCGCATATTTCTTGGTATCACCGGCGATGTTGCCCGTGACCTTCAAAGCATCAAGTCCGGCCTCTATCTTATTAGTGTAAGCATAAGTTATAGCAAGGTCGAACCGTGCATCAGGAGAATTTGGGGCTGCTTTGACCGCGGCTTCTTTCTGTTCTATCTCCTTTAAAAGCTCTGGCGTGTTGACCCATGCAAAAGACATCCCAACAAGAAAAAAGAACATTATGGCTGATAATATTATTGTTTTTCGGTTTTTTATTTGTGTCTTGTAACTTGTAATTTGCAATTTTTAATTTCCCTCTTCATCCTTCATTCTTCATCCTTATGTCTTCCGCTTTTTTTGCCGCGGCGATCACGGCATCGGACATGGTTTTTGCAAAATGTTCTTTCTCGAGGACCTTGAGGCCTTCAATTGTAGTGCCGCCGGGAGAGGCGACCATATCGATCAGCTCTTTGGTTGACCTGCCGGTCTCAATGACCGTGGCCACCGCTCCCAAAAAAGTCTGGAGCGCGAGGTGTTTTGAGTCGGCATGGGATATCCCCAGGGATTCTCCGGCATCTATCATCCCCTGTATGGCGCTATACACGAAAGCAGGCCCGGACCCGGACAGTCCCGTAACCGCATCCATATTTTTTTCATTCATGACAAGCGTTTTTCCAAGCGAAGAGAATATCTTCTCGGCGATATCCATATCCTCTTCATCGGCATGGGTACCCCTGCAAAGAACGCTCATCCCTTGGCCGACAAGACAAGGGTTGTTCGGCATTACCCTGACGACCGCCGCCTTATCCAGCTTGCTCTCAATAAAAGACAGCGATATCCCTGCGGCTATCGAGATAAAAAGCCTGTTCTTGAGATCTGCCTTTGATATCTCGGCAAGCACGGCAGGCTTTACCTGCGGTTTAACGGCAAGAACAACAATATCAGATGCCTCTACGGCGTCAATATTCCCATGGGTGACCTTTATATTGAGTTTTTTTGCCAGGTCCTGAAGCCTTTTCCCGTCCTTATCGGATATGGAAATATCTTCAGGCAAAAATAGCCCGGACTTGATTATCCCGGATATGATGGCTTCGGCCATGCGGCCTGCGCCTATGAAAGAGATCTTCTTAGAAAAAGGCATGTTTATAATCTGTTATGGAGCAATCCTTCCCTCACCTGTCCGCTGTCAGCGACTATTTTATCGGAAAAATCGGCTATCGAGACATTCGTGGGAGAAAGAAGGAATATCGTATCGGCGATCTTCATCATGTGTCCGTCTATGGCAAAAGCGGTTCCGCACACAAAATCTATCAGCCTGGTCCCTTCCGTGCTGTCAAGATATTTCAAATTGACGATGACCGGATGCCCCTGTCTCAAACGGGCGGATATCTCGATAGAGTTCTCATAAGCTTTGGGTTCATATATGGATATCTCAAAATCCGAAGGAGAAGTTTTCTTGGCGCTCTTCTGCCTGGGCTGGGAATAATCCACGGACGGGGATTCAGTCCTTGACACCTGCATCTCCATCATCTCTTCTTCAGGCCCAAGACCTATGAACTCCTTCGCTTTATTGAAAATATCGATCATCTTCACGCCCTCCTTTTATGGTTTTTCCTGAAAAATAGCCCTGCCTACTCTTATTATAGTCGCTCCTTCTTCAATTGCAACAGTAAAATCTCCGGACATCCCCATGCACAATCCTTTTAATCCGTGACATGAAGCAAGTCGCGCAAGCTCTTTGAAATACGGGCGGCTGTCTTCCGGATCGGAAGAAAAAGGCGCCATCGTCATTAGCCCTTCTACCTTTATATTATGCAAAGCCCCTGCATCATTAAGAAGATCCTCGAGTGCGGGAGGCTCGATCCCATACTTACTCTTTTCTCCGGAAACATTCACCTCTATATAAACAGGCAAAACCTTTCCGATACCGGAGGCCTCAGCACTTATCTTCTGTGCCAGCTTCGAAGTATCCAAAGAATGTATGGCATCGAACAGGGAAACGGCGGCTTTTACTTTATTCGTCTGCAAATGGCCGATCATGTGCCATTTGATACCTTTTATGTCAGACAGCTCTGGGACCTTACCTGAAGCCTCCTGTATCCTGTTCTCGCCAAGATCGGATATGCCCAGATCGACAGCCTCTTTTATTTGATCGGCCATAACTCCTTTTGTGACTGCCATCAAGACAATGTCACTTGGCCTTCTTCCGGAAGAGGAAGCGGCTGTTTCTATCTTTTTGAGCACATCTTTGATGTTGTTTTTTATGTATGACATGGCGAAAGATGCCACAAGTATAACACAAGGCAACTATTGACTTTAGGGGTGTAAGTTGTAAAATTAATGTTAATGAAGCGCTTCACCCTGGTAGCTATTTTTGCCGTTTTAACAGCCTCTCTATTATGCAGCAGATCTGTCGCAGAACAGCCAAGATCTCTGGATATAGGAGCCCCTATACCGCAGCTTGAGCTCCCAACGACCCAAGGGAACAGATTTTCGCTATCTTCGTTAAAAGGGAAACCTGTGGTGCTGACCTTTTATGCGACATG
>JAKLHX010000037.1 GCA_022709925.1 Candidatus Margulisiibacteriota bacterium | reverse complement strand
CTGGTCGCACATTTTGTCCGGATGGCCTTCCGTCACTGATTCGCAAGTAAAAAGATGCCTGTTTTCCATTTCTTCCTCCCGGTGGTTTGTATTGTTTATATTATAGTATTGTTTGATATGATTCTCAACGGATGGTAGAATTACATCAATGGGGAATTTAAGCGAACATTTTAATTACAGGGACTTTTCCTGCAAATGCGGGCAATGTAAATATGACATAAGGGTCCATCTCGGGCTTGTCGGGGCGCTAGAGGCAATATCGGAACACTATAGGAAGATCCCTAGAGTGGTCGAAGCTTACAGGTGCGACCTTCTCAGTGAAAAACTCGGGGCACTTAAAAAGAACGCTCACAGGATGGGGAAAGCCGCTCATATATATGTAGACGGGGTATCGCTGCAGGAACTTTTCAAGTTCGTCCAGACCGTACCGGAGATAAGGGGCATCGGGTATTATCCAAAAGAGAATGTTCTGCACATAGATACGCGCAGCCTGGACAAAGACCAGCCGAAAGATCTCTGGGTGAAGGACAACGGCAAGATACTTCCGCTTACTTCCGACTTAAAGGCAAAGTACGAACTCTCTTAAAGCATGATAAAGGATAAAATATCCTCTTTCCTGGATTATCTTAAGAACGAAAGAAATTTCTCCCAGCATACCTACGGCAATTACGCCCTGGACCTAAAACAGCTCGACTCTTTCCTGGACGAAAGGAAAATGTCCGACATCTCTTCTTTTACCAGGACCGATGCAAGGGCTTTTCTGGTAGAGCTGGAAGAGGGTGGCCTGTCCAGAAAGTCGATCGCAAGAAAGATCTCCTGCTACAGGTCTTTTTATTCATATCTTATAAAATTGAAGCTCATAAAAACTAACCACTGGTCGGGGGTATCCCTTCCGAAGATAATAAAAAAGCTCCCAAACTTCCTTTATCCTGAAGAGATAGACCTGCTTTTGGGCGCCCCAAACCTTAAGAGCCCGTCCGGGCTCAGGGATAAGGCCGTCCTTGAAGTCCTATACGCTTCCGGTATGAGGGTCAGCGAGCTCGTAAAGCTGAATATTTCGGATGTTGATAAAGATGACGGAGAGATATTGGTGTCAGGCAAAGGCTCTAAAGAGAGGATCGTCCTTATAGGATCGCCTGCAATGGCCGCGCTGAAAGACTATATTAAATACGGGCGGTCCAAGCTGGTAAAAAGCACTTCCAATAGGGCGATATTTTTAGGCAGGTTCGGTACCAGGATAACGAGCAGGAGCGTGGAAAGGATAATACAAAAGCACATCAAAAAGGCCGGCATAGATAAGAAGATCACCCCGCATTCCCTAAGGCACAGTTTTGCGACCCATATGCTTGAAAGGGGAGCCGACCTGCGTACGGTACAGGAGCTTCTCGGCCATGCGTCACTTTCAACCACGCAGATATATACCCATATCACAAAAGAGCGCCTTAAGACGGTATATGACGGGGCCCACCCCCGGGCGTAAATTGACACCTTGCCTATAAGTCTTATATAATAAAGGCAGATGCTGCTCGATTTAAGTGAGATATTAAAGGAAAAAGGCGCCCAGCTCGAGTACAAGGACAAGGTTGTCGTTGATTTCCCGAAAGAAGAGATCGAGGTGAACGGCCCGGCAGATGTCGACCTGACATTTACCAATGCGGGGGATACCATATGGGCCAACGGGACAGTGAGCGCTTTTGTTAAGCTTGCGTGCAGCAGATGCCTGAAAGAGATCGACTCAAAGATAGTTTTTGACGTCGAAGAAGAGCTTAAAAAAGGCGCTACGGACGAAGATGACGTGGTGTTCGGGATAAACGAAGAGAACAAGGTCGATCTGTCGGAGATCATAAGACAGGGACTGATCCTGAACATACCCATAAAGACCGTCTGTGAAAGCGGTTGCAAAGGTTTGGGGGATATCAAAGGACCCGAAAAGAAGATAGATCCAAGATTTGAAAAGTTGAAAGAAATAAAATTTTAAAGGAGAAAATAAGAAATGCCGGTACCTAAAAAGCGACACAGCAATACAAGGACCAACAGAAGGCGCGCCAACTGGAAAGCCAAACCAGTGAGTTTTGCCGCTTGTCCGTCGTGCGGCGAGCCGACGATGCCTCACAGGGCATGCCCCAAATGCGGATCCTATCAAGGGCGTCAGGCAGTGGTCAAAAAAGAGAAAAAAGGCCGCAACAAGGAGAAATAGCCTTGATCAGGATCGCCATTGACGCAATGGGGGGAGATCACGCCCCGGAAGAGGTCGTAAAAGGGGCCGAAGCGGCTTTAAAAGACAGCGAACTTTCCCTTATACTTGTAGGGGACAAAGCCCGCCTCAGCAAGCTCAGAAAAAACCCTAACTGGGAAATAATCCACTGTGATGAAGTCATAGGGATGAACGAGTCTCCAGTTTCTGCCGTCAAGCAAAAAAAGAACGCCTCCGTAAATATTGCCATTGATCTTGTCAAAAATAAAAAAGCAGATGCCGTTATATCAGCCGGGAATACGGGGGCCCTTATGGCTTCCGCACTTTTCAAGCTCGGCAGGATAGAAGGCGTCGAAAGGCCCGCTATCGCCACGATCTTCCCTACCATAGAAGGCGGGGAGATATTGCTCCTTGATATGGGGGCAAATGTCGACTGCAGGCCCAAACATCTGGAGCAGTTCGCGAAGATGGGTTATTTATACGCGCAGCATGTCATGCATATAAAGAACCCCAGGGTCGGATTGCTGAACATAGGGGCCGAAGTGGAAAAAGGCAACGACCTTACACAGCAGACATACCCGCTTCTGCAAGCAGCAAAAATAAATTTTATAGGCAACATCGAAGGCGGTGACATACTTGCAGGCAAGGTGGATGTTGTCATTTGCGACGGTTTTGTCGGCAATATCGTCCTTAAGATATCGGAAAGCCTTTCGCAGATGCTCTTCACGCTTTTAAAAGACGAGCTCATGAAGAATTTTGTATCAAAAGCAGGCGCTATATTGTTAAAACCGGCGCTCAAGAGCCTGAAAAAACGTATTGATTACGATGAACACGGCGCAGCGCCGCTCCTCGGTCTTAACGGGATAGTATATAAAGCTCACGGCAGGGCGAAGGCAAAGGCCATAAAGAGCGCCATAAGGGTCTGTGCCGAAGCTGTGAGAGAAAATATCGTTGAAAGCATCGGGAAAGGCATGTTATGAAAAGCTCCAAGATAATAGGTGTTGGCTCCCATGTCCCGGAAAAGATAGTTACGAATGATGACCTCGCAAAGATAGTGGATACCTCCGATGAATGGATAAAGACCCGTACAGGCATAGAACAAAGACGCGTCACGGACGATCAAACCTCAACCAGCGACCTTGCGATAAAAGCGGCTCAAAAGGCCATCAAAATGTCCGGCATAGATCCCAAAGATATAGATGTTGTAGTAGTAGGGACGTGTTCTCCGGATACATTGTTCCCTTCGGTGTCTTGCATAGTCCAGAATGCCGTCGGAGCCGTGAATGCCTCGGCGCTTGATGTTTCAGCGGCATGTTCAGGGTTTAATTATGCTCTTTCCGTCGCCTCCAATTTTATTTCTTTGGGTACATATAAGACGGCCCTTGTAATAGGCGCCGATACGCTCACAAAGTATCTCAATTGGCAGGACCGTAACACATGCGTCCTTTTTGGTGACGGCGCCGGCGCGGTGGTCCTTAAACAGACGGAAAAAGGCAGCGGGATACTTGCGAATTACCTTTATGCCGACGGTACAGGAAAAGAATTCCTTGTCATGCCGGGCGGAGGCAGCCGCAATATCAGGCCGAAGGACGAGGAGGAGCGCTGTATCTCCATGAACGGCAAAGAGGTCTTCAAGTTTGCCGTAAAAGCACTTGAAAATTCACTTGTAAATGTGGCAAAACTTGCCGGAGTAAAGCTCGAGGAAATAAGCCTGGTGATCCCTCATCAGGCAAATGTGAGGATAATCGACCATGTTGTCAAAAAACTGGGAATCCCCAAAGAGAGGTTTTTCGTAAATCTGCAAAAATACGGCAACACTTCTTCTGCTTCCATCCCTATCGCTATTGATGAAGCATGGCGTGGTGGCAAAATAAAAAAGGGTGATATAATTGCTATAATTGGCTTCGGTGCGGGCCTGACGAGCGGTGCCAATATTTTGAAATGGGAGGTATAGGATAGATGGATTATTTGTTTACCGAAGAACAGAAAATGATAAAAGATCTTGCGAGAAAGATCTCTGAAGAAAAAGTTAAGCCGGTACGCGCCGAGCTGGATGAAACAGGTACATTCCCGTGGGAACTCATGAAAGAGTTCGGCAAGGCCGATCTTTGCGGTCTTTATATACCGGAAAAATTCGGCGGGTTCGGCGGCGGATGCCTTGAATTCTGCCTTGCGACGGAAGAAGTGAGCAGGATCTGCGGCGGGGTCGGCGTTACGTTCGCTGCCTCGGCCCTCGGAGCGTTCCCTATCCTTATGTTCGGCACTGAAGAACAAAAGATGAAATATCTTCCCGATATAGCTTCCGGCAAAAAACTTGCCGCATTCGGTCTTACCGAAGCAAACGCGGGGTCCGATGCCGGCGGTATCCAGACAACGGCCAAAAAGGACGGCGATTATTTCATTCTTAACGGGACAAAGCAATGGATCACAAACGGCGGAGAAGCGGAAACATATACCGTCATCGCTATGACCGACAAATCAAAAGGCACTCGCGGAGCCACCGCTTTTATCCTTGAGAAGGGCATGAAAGGGTTCGATTTCGGGAAAAAAGAGAACAAGATGGGGATCCGCTGTTCCGCGACCCGCGAACTTGTTTTCCAGGACTGCAAAGTGCACAAATCACAGATACTCGGCAAAGAAGGAATGGGTTTTATCGTTGCGATGAAGACGCTTGACAGGACAAGGCCGGGCATCGGGGCCCAGGCTGTCGGCATAGCGCAGGGCGCGCTTGATGAAGCGCTCGCTTATTCAAAGACAAGGATACAGTTCGGCAAGCCGATATCTTCTTTCCAGGGCGTACAGCATATGTTCGCCGACATGGCCACGCAGGTAGAGGCCGCAAGGGCGCTAGTTTATGCCACGGCCAGGACCGTTGATACCGGCACAGCCGATATCTCAAGGGACAGCGCGATGTGCAAACTTTTTGCCAGCGATGTTGCTATGAAGGTGACTACCGATGCCGTACAGATACTGGCAGGATACGGTTATATGAAGGAATATCCTGTAGAAAAAATGATGAGGGATGCCAAGATCACACAGATATATGAAGGTACGAACCAGATACAGCGCAACGTTATCGCGCTTGGTCTTATCAAAGAATTGGCAGCTAAAAAATAAAGAACAATGAACATCATTGTCTGCATAAAACAGGTACCTGACACTACAAATGTCAAAATAGACCCTAAGACGAACACCCTTATAAGAGAGGGTGTAAAGAGTATCGTCAATCCGTTCGATGAGAACGCGATAGAAGAGGCGATAAGGTTAAAAGAAGCCCACGGCGGGAAAGTCACCGTCATTACGATGGGGCCCGCGCAGGCCACTGAAGCGCTGAAAAGCGCGATCGCCATGGGAGCCGACGAAGGCATACTTATAAGCGACAGGGCGTTTGCCGGAGCAGATACTTGGGCGACCTCATATACTCTTTCACAGGCGATAAAAAAGATCGGGACATTTGACCTGGTCCTTTTCGGCAAACAGGCGATAGACGGCGATACCGCGCAGGTAGGTCCCGGGGTCGCAGAATTCCTTGATATCCCTCAGGTAACTTTCGCCATAAAGATAGATATCGACGGCAACAAAATAAAAGTAAAACGCCAGCTCGAAGAATCCGCAGAAATAGTGGAGACGACGCTTCCCGCAGCAGTTACCGTAATAAAACAGATAAATGAACCGCGCCTTCCTTCGTTGAAAGGACAGATGCGAGCCAAAAAAGCCGAGATACAGATGTGGACCGCCGAAGCGATACTCGCGGATGCCGAGAACATAGGGCTCAAAGGGTCTCCGACGCAGGTGGTCAGGATATTCACTCCGCCGCCCAGAGGCAACAGCGAGATGCTTGAAGGCGATATCGACGAGATCTCGGTAAAATTGTTCAACAAGCTCAAGGAGCAGAAGATAATATAATGGTTGAAGGCATAAAAGTAATACCAGAAAATTGTAAAGGCTGCAAATTGTGCGTTCCCGCCTGTCCGTTCGGCGCTATAGAGATAGTGAACAAACAAGCTATCATCACCGACAAATGCGTATTATGCGGAGCCTGCGTAGGGGCCTGTAAGTTCAACGCGATAGTGATCGAAAAAAGAGAAGAAGCTCCCAAACAGGACCTTTCGGCATATAAAGGCATATGGGTCTTTGCCGAGCAGCATGCCGGGCATACGCAATCGGTCGCTTTCGAACTGATAGCAGAGGCCAGGAAGCTTGCGCAGGACTTGAAAGAGGAAGTAAGCGCCGTGTTTTTGGGTTCAGGAGACCTTAAGGGCCAGGCAAAAGAACTTATAGAGTACGGAGCGGACAAAGTATATATCGCTTCAGATGCCCATCTCAAGGACTATCTTACGGAGCCCTATTCGGAAGTCATCGTAGAGCTTATAAATAAACATAAACCCGAGATATTCCTCTTGGGAGCGACCACGACCGGCCGTGACCTTGCTTCAAGGATAGCCGCAAGGATACGGGTCGGGCTTACCGCCGATTGTACGGCGCTCGACATAGATCCCGATAAAAAAATAATCCGCCAGACACGTCCGGCATTCGGCGGCAACATAATGGCGACCATAATCTCGCCGAATTACAGGCCTCAGATGTCGACGGTCAGGCCAAAAGTATTCAAAAAACTGCAGAAAGACCCGTCCAGGAAAGGTACAGTGGTAGAGATAAAGCCTTCTATTTCCCAAAAATCTTTGCGTACCAAGATCATCGAAATAATACAATCCACCGAGAAAAAAGTTAACCTTGCCGAGGCCGAGATAATAGTTTCCGGAGGCAGAGGGATAGGATGCGCTGAGAACTTTAAACTTATACAAGGGCTTGCAGATGCTATAGGCGGGGCCGTAGGCGCCAGCCGCGCGACAGTCGATGCCGGCTGGATATCCCAGTTCCACCAGGTAGGGCAGACCGGAAAGACCGTCAGTCCCAAACTTTACATTGCCTGCGGTATTTCCGGCGCTATACAGCATCTTGCCGGGATGTCTTCTTCGGACATCATAATAGCCATAAACAAAGATCCATACGCCCCAATATTCGATGTAGCCACTTATGGGATAGTAGGAGATGTCCTGGAAGTGGTCCCTGCTATGACAAAAAAATTCAAGGAGCTTCTCGCTTGAAAAAAGCTTTTGTATTCCCCGGCCAGGGGTCCCAGAAGGCCGGAATGGGCAAAGACCTATACGAAAATTTCGAGGCGTCGGCAAAGATCTTTAATGATGCCAACGATGCCCTCGGATTTGACCTGAAAAAACTCTGTTTTGAAGGCCCCGACGATCAATTAAAGCTCACAGAGATAGCACAGCCGGCCATACTTACCGTAAGCATCGCCGCTTTTGCTGCGCTTAACAAGATGCCCGATGTTGCCGCAGGACACAGCCTTGGAGAATACAGCGCTCTTGTATGCGCGGGCGTCCTGGAATTCGGGGACGCGGTCAGGCTCGTCAATAAAAGAGGCAAATTCATGCAGGAAGCGGTCCCTGTAGGTGTCGGGACGATGGCCGCGGTAATTGGCCTCGACAGGGAAAAGCTTATCGAATGCTGCAGGAAGGCATCGTCGGTCGGCATCGTTGAAGCCGCGAATTTCAACAGTCCCGGGCAGATAGTGATCTCAGGAGAGGTGAAAGCCGTAGAAGAGGCCGGCAGGCTGTGTAAAGAAGCCGGAGCAAAGCGGGTAATGCCTCTTTCCGTAAGCGCGCCGTTCCATTGTTCTTTGATGAAGCCCGCAGCGGATAAGCTGGCTTTAGAGCTTGATAAGATAACATTTAAAGATGCCACGGTCCCGGTCGTTGCCAATGTCACTGCAAAGCCCGTGACAAGCGGTGAAGAGATAAAAGATCTGCTTATAAAGCAGGTCACGGGGGCTGTATACTGGGAAGATTCTGTAAGGCACATGTCATCCCAGGGAGCGGATACGTTCGTCGAGATAGGAAGCGGAAAGGTTCTTGCCGGGTTGATTAAAAAGACGGTTGAAAATGCTACAATATATAACATTGAAGACAGCGCTTCGTTAAAGGAGACCGTTATATGAAGCTTAAAGGCCAGACGGCTTTTGTTACAGGCGGGGCCCAGGGGATAGGCAAGTCGATATGCCAGCTCCTTGCCAAAGAAGGCGCCAATATCGTCGTTTCCGACATAAATATCGATAGTGCTACGCAGACAGCTAAAGAGCTTGAAGCTTTAGGCGTAAAGGCGATGGCGGTCAAGTCCAATGTCGCAAAGTATGATGATATGGCCGAAGCGCTAAAGGCCGCACAAACCCAATTCGGAAAGATAGATATCCTGGTCAATAACGCAGGCATCACCCGCGACACGCTTATAATGAGGATGAAGGAAGAGGACTGGGACCTCGTCATAAGCATCAATCTTAAGGGGGTTTTCAACGGCATAAAGGCCGTTTCCCCGATAATGATGAAACAGAGGTCGGGCAGGATAATCAACATCGCTTCTATAGTCGGACAGATGGGCAATGCCGGCCAGGCCAACTATTCCGCTTCCAAAGGCGGAGTGATCGCCCTTACAAAGACCGCGGCCAGGGAGCTTGCCGGCCGCGGAGTAACGGTAAACGCTATCGCCCCCGGG
>JAKLHX010000036.1 GCA_022709925.1 Candidatus Margulisiibacteriota bacterium | reverse complement strand
TTCAGTATACTGGGGACGCATAATACGCTTGAAAGTTTCTCAAGGTCCGACAGAACAGCTTCAAGCTCTTTCATCTCGGAGCCTGAAACGAACTCATCAGACAGTTTTTTTTCGATCTCCTGCTTGTCCACGGGCTTTCTTGTTCTTTCCATGTACTCGATTATAGGATAGTTCAAGGACATCGTGGATTCCAGCAGGCCCTTATTCGCGCCTTCGGCGGCTTTTGCCACGAACCTGTCGTTCTTATCGTCAAAAATAAACAACACAGCTCCGGTGAGGCTCATGCGCCTTTTGATCAATTTTGCGGTCAATTTGAGAAGCCTGTCCCTGTCAGATATGAGGCTCATGGCGGCACTGGTCTCTTTTAGTGTCTTCTCATAATCGAACCTGGTCCTGAAAAAGATCTTGTCCACCCACACTTCAAGCCTGCACTTGAGCGGCTCAAATATCAAGGCAAACAGAAAAAAGAGGGTTATCCCTATAATGAAGGAATAGTTCCCGCTTATTTTTTGAAAGGACCTGGCAACCAGATATAAAAAACTGAAATATATAGCTGTAATGAAACCGGCAAGAACGGAATAAACTATCCCCTTACCAAGTATCGAGCGAAGGTCCATAAATCTATACTGGACTATGGCACTTGTCACCATTGCCGTAAGGAACAAGGGGGAAATTGACCCTACCATGTGGTATTCGTACCAGGCATAAGTGACATTCAACAAAGGCAGAAAAAGGTTAGTAAGGCTCCCTATCAAGATAGGAAATGACGCTCCGATCAAAACATATTTTATTTGTATCCTGGCGATCCCTGTGTTTTTTCTGTGTTTGCGCGCAAGTATAATGAATGAAAGGAGGACGTAGGAAACGAAATAGACTACAAAAAGACCGTAAAGGTCACCAAAAACGAGACTAAGGGACCCGTTCCGGAGGAAGATCACGGCCTTTAGTATCCGGTCCTGCCACAAAAAAGAAAGCATCACGGGAACCGGAAAAAAGATCAGCACAGTCCTCAAAAAAGACATTGTTTTTTTCTCGGGAAAGACCATGGAAAAATACAGGAACAACGCAGGGATAGGGAAAGTGGCCACGTTCGCCATCTTTGCCCAGAATAAGACCTCAGGATTCCCCGATAAAGCATAGAGATTTGCCGCATATGTGGAGTAGCTCCAAAAAGCCATAAAAAAAGCAAGTATCGAAAATGAGATGGTTACGGAAGAAGGCCGGCCTCTTAACAGGACGATAAAACCAAGGATTATGTTGGCGCCGATGGCAATAAAATATAAAAGGTCTATCAATTCCATGCTACTAGCCAATTATATGCCATAATCTATCAAAAGTTCAATTGTTTATTATCCCGGGAAGATATCGAGTGTTTTTTCATCTTGGAGATAAGCGTTGAGCGATCTATCCTTAACAGGTCAGCGGCTTTGCTTTGGTTGCCGTCAGTAATGCTAAGCGCTTTAATTATATATTCCGCTTCATACCCGTCCAGAATATCATTAAGAGGGACCTTGATCTCTTCTTTGCTCTTTATTTCCGAAGGAAGGTCCCTCAGATCAAGAGAGTCCATTTGAGCAAGAGCGACCATCCTCTCCGCCACGTTTTCAAGCTCCCTGACATTCCCCGGCCAAGGGTATGTGCTTATGGCATTGATAAGGTCATTTGAGACGCTTCTTATCCGCTTGCCGAATTTTTTATTGAACCGCTCAAGAAAATGATGGAATATCAATATAATATCCTCGCCCCTCTGTCTCAGCGCGGGGACCGGGACGGGAATTACGTTGAGCCTGTAGAAAAGATCGTCCCTAAAAAGCTTCTTTTTGACGGATCCGGCAAGGTCCGCGTTAGTCGCGCAAATGACCCTGGCATCTATCTTTACGGGCTCAGTCCCGCCTACTCTTACGATCTCATCTTCCTGGAGCACTCGAAGGAGCTTTGCCTGCATGGGCGCGGACAAACAGCCTATCTCATCAAGAAATATCGTTCCTCCGTCAGCATATTCGAACCTGCCGATACGGCGCTCCATAGCCCCCGTAAAAGAACCTTTTTCATGGCCGAAAAGCTCCGTTTCAAAAAGGTTTTCGGGAATAGCGGCACAGTTGACGGCGACAAAAGGCCTTGCGGACCGCTTGCTCCTCCTGTGTATGGCTCTTGCCACGAGCTCTTTTCCGGAACCGGTCTCTCCGGTTATAAGGACAGTACTGTCGGCGGGAGCAACCCTTGATATAAGGTCAAAAAGTTCCCTCATCGCGGGAGACTTCCCTATTATCTCGACAAACTCATCTTCACTGGATATCTTATAAGCCCGGTTTTCTTTGACCAGCCTGCGTTTTTCCAGGGCTTTTTCTATAGAAGCCCTAAGTTCTTCGACATCGAAAGGCTTGTTTATGTAATCGTATGCTCCTGCTTTTATCGCGGCTATCGCATTTTTAGAATCCCCCATCGCAGTAACCATTATGACCTCAATGTCGGGGATGTCCGCTTTCACGCGTTTTAAAAAAGAAATGCCGTCTATCGACGGCATTTTTATATCAAGAAGAAGCACTTCGACATTCAAGGACATTATCTCTGAAAGAGCCTTTTCCGGATCGGAAAAAACCGATATATTATAGTCGTTCTTAAGGACTGCCTTTATAGTGCGGAGGATATCATCCTCATCATCCACAACAGCGATTAAAGGCTTGTTCTTTGCCATAGGACTATCTACACTTTTACGAGTTTAGTATCCGTGATGCCTTCTATTTTATTAACTTTGTCTATAATATCCTGGGAAATGACGTTGTCCACGCTAAGGACCATAACGGCTTTACCGCCTATGGTCTCCCTGCCGACATCCATGGAAGCTATGTTTATCTTTGAATCCCCGAGAAGCATCCCGACCTTGCCGATTATTCCCGGCCTGTCAGTATGTGAAGTTATGAGCATAAACCCGTTCGGCGCGACATCAGTACTAAAATTGTCGATCTTCACGATGCGCTCGCCATACGATTCGAACACGGTCCCGGTAACGGTCTTGGAATCTTTTCCGGAACTTACTTTCACGGATATAAGGCTGGAAAAATTCTCCGCGCTCCCGCTTTTGACCTCTTTTACGTTGACGCCGCGCTCTTTTGCTACAAGAGCAGCATTGACCATATTGACCGAATCGCCTAAAGCAGTCTCAAACACGCCTTTGAGCACCGCTACCGTCAAAGGAGCGACTTCGTGAGCGCTTATATCTCCGAGATAGGATATTTCCACTTCGCTGACCGGGCCCTTCACCAACTGGGCGGTGAACTTGCCGAGTTTTGCAGCAAGAGGAAGATACGGCTTCACCGGCCCGAGAAGGTCCGGCCTCATAGCAGGGATATTGACGGCGGCTTTTGCCGACCCGCCCTTTAAGACTTCGATTATCTGTTCCGCGACATCGACCGCCACGTTCACCTGGGCCTCCACGGTCGAAGCTCCAAGGTGTGGAGTAGTTATAACATTATCCAGCTCCGCGAATATATTGTCGGCGACCGGCTCAACCTCAAAAACATCCAGCGCCGCGGCCGCTACTTTTTTGGAGATCAGCGCTTCTTTAAGGTCGTTCTCGTCTATTATGCCGCCGCGCGCCACGTTCACGAGCCTTACGCCGTTTTTCATCATCGCTATCTTGTCTTTGTTTATGAGATGCGCGGTCTCTTTGTTCTTAGGGATATGGAAAGTGATAAAGTCGGATGATCTTATGACATCATCGAGAGGCTTTACCTCAACCCCCAACTTCTTGGCATATTCTTCTGTCACGAACGGGTCGAACACGAAAACTTTCATGCCGAGAGCCTGCGCATAAGATATCACACGGCTTCCGATCTTCCCGGCTCCGACCACTCCAAGGGTCTTGCCGTACAATTCCGTGCCTATGAACTTGCTTTTTTCCCATTTCTTGGCTTTCATTGAGGCTGCTGCCTGCGGTATGTTCCTGGCAAGGGACATAAGCATGGCAAAAGTATGTTCGGCTGCAGCGATCGTGTTGCCCTCAGGGGAATTGACTACGACGATGCCTTTTTTGGTAGCGGCAGGAACGTCTATATTGTCTACGCCGACGCCCGCTCTTCCTATGATCTTCATCTTCTTTGCGACTTCTATTATTTTTGCGGTGACCTTTGTCTCGCTGCGCACCATCATAGCGTCATAATCGGCTATTATATCGATGAGCTGCTGTTCGTTGAGCCCTGTCTTCACATCGACTTCAAAACCGGCGTTCTTTAAAGCGTCTATCCCCTCTTTTGCCGACTTGTCCGCGATTAAGACCTTCATGCAAGCACCTCTTCCGCAGCGGCGACACCGGCGCCTTTTTTAACACCTGTGCCAAGCTCTATCTCAAGAGCGGCAAGCGCGGCAAGAAGCTCCAGTTTGTCTATATATCCGAGATGCCCTATCCTGAACAACTTACCTTTAAGGTCTTCCTGTCCGCCTGCAAGCACCACACCGTATTTCTCTCTGACCACCTTTCTGAGTTTATCGGCTTCGATCCCTTCCGGAGGAAATACCGGGGTAACGGCCCTTGAAGCGATCTTATCGTCTTCGACAAGGAGCTTAAGCCCGAGAGCCCTAAGTCCTGCACGCACGGCCTTGGCCATCTTCTCATGCCTTGCAAAAATATTATCAAGTCCCTCTTCTTTTAACATCCTTATGGCTTCCTGCATGCCGAAAACTATGGAAACCGCAGGGGTCCAAGGGGTCTCGCCTATCTCGGCGAACTTCATGGCAGCTTTAAAATCAAAATAGAACCTCGGCATCTTGGCATTTTCATGCGCGGCCCAGGCTTTTTTATTCACGGATACGAATGCCAGGCCCGGAGGGACCATGAACGCTTTTTGCGATCCTGACACGACAACATCAAGGCCCCATTCATCAACTTTCAAAGGGGCGGTAAGTAATCCTGATACCGCATCCACGATTATTAAAGCTCCGTGCTTATGGACCAGCTCTGCGATCGACTTTATATCGTTAAGGACGCCTGTTGAGGTTTCGTTCTGCTGGACAAGGACCGCCTTGATCTTCTTGTCTTTATCGGCGGAAAGTTTCTGTTCAACGGTCTTAAGATCGACCGCTTTGCCTCTTTCAAATTTGACCTCGTCGACATCGGCCCCGTATGCTTTCGCGATCTTGGCGAACCTGTTGCCGAAAGCACCTATGTTCAAAGAAAGGACCCTGTCGCCTGGCGACAAGAAATTAACTATTGAAGACTCCATCCCTCCTGTACCTGAGGTAGTCAGAACTATAATGTCATTCTTTGTCTGGTAAGCCCATTGAACCCCTTCAACTATTTCTTTTATTATGCTGGAAAAGGAAGGTCCTCTGTGATTGATCATTTGTCTGCCCATAGCCGTCAAAACTCTCGCGGGAACAGGGGTCGGTCCGGGGATCATCAGATATTCTTTGAACGCCATATAAAAATTCCTTTCTAAGATTTGTGGAGATATAAGCATTATACCCTATAATCTAAAATACGGTCAACGACCCTTTCTGTTGTAGGATTTTTCAACACCTGCAAAAGGATGAAGTATGAAGGCAGACATTCGAATTCTCTTCACAAATATCCTATCCCCATTTTCGGCTTCATCCTTCCTACTTCATTCTTCATTCTGCTACCAGCAATTTTATCGCCAAAAAAAAGCCCCCGAAGATCGGGGGCTTTTGGATCACGAAGAAAAGAACGATCATCTCTTTGAGAACTGGAATCTCTTTCTGGCTCTTTTTTGTCCGTATTTCTTTCTTTCCTTCATCCTCGAATCCCTTACAAGACATCCGGCCTTGCTCAATGCGGGCTTCATGGAAGGATCTATTATTATAAGAGCCCTTGCTATGCCTAACTTCACTGCTTCGGCTTGGGAACTGACCCCTCCGCCGTTAGCTTTAACATCCACATTGTATATATTGTTTATATTAACGGCGACAAAAGGTTTATGGATCTCGGCAATAAGCCTGTGCCTGTTGGCAACATAATCAAGATAGTCATATCCGTTGATAGTTATAACACCTTCGCCCTTCGACAGCTTTACCCTTGCTATGGCAGTCTTTCTCCTGCCTACCGCGGACACACCTTCGTCGGCATGCTTTTTGCTTGTCTTTTTAGCGGTCTTTTTCGGTTTTTCTATGGCTTCGGGTTCTGTCATCCTTTGGTCTCCTTTTCTTTATATAGTCAGGGCTTCCGGCTTCTGTGCCGAATGCGGGAATTTGTCGTCTTTATACACTTTTAATTTTGTAATAAGCTTATCTCCCAAGCGGCCTGTGGGGAGCATCCCTCTGACCGCGTGCAATATCACTTTATCAGGATGGTTCGCAAGCTGTTCTTCGAGGCTCCTGAACTTTGCTCCGCCCGGATACATGGAATGGCTGAAATATACCTTATCCTGCAGCTTTTTGCCCGTGACCTTTATCTTTGAAGCATTTATTACTATTACGAAGTCGCCGGTGTCGCAGCTAGGAGTGAAGATCTCCTCATCTTTGCCGCGCAGGACGGTAGAGACCTTTGTCGCAAGCCTGCCCAGTACCTTGTCGGTTGCATCCACAAGATACCATTTCCTTTCAACTTTTTCCTGTTTCGCCGAAAATGTTTTATTTCTTTTCATCGGTTCCAAAATCCTCCAATCGTATTAAGCGACCAGCTCTAACAGGACCATATCGGCATTATCGCCTCTGCGAGAACCGATATTCACTATCCTGCATATGCCGCCGGCATGGTCTTTAAATCTTTCGGGAGCCGTTTTATAGAATTCCGTGACGGCTTTCTTGTTCGGGATTATCTCGAGAGACCTTCTGAGATTGCTAAGCCCTCCCTTTTTAGAAAGAGCGGCTATCTTCTCTACCAGCTTCCTTGTTTCCTTCGCCCTGTCCCTTGAAGTATTGATCTTCCCGTTCACTATCAAAGAAAGAGCCATGGACCTAAGAAGAGCGATCCTCTGATCCGTCGGTTTTGAAAGTTTTCTATTCCCTTTTGAATGCCTCATTGTTAGTTTCCTTCACTCGTTTTCTTTTCAGAACCTTTTAGCGACAGGTTGAACCTTGAAAGGACCTCTTTTATCTCGTCGAAAGATTTAGACCCCAGGCTCTTTATCTTCATGAGCTCATCCTCTGTCAGCTGTACAAGGTCAGACACGGTCTTTATGTTGTCTTTTTTAAGACAGTTCAAAGCCCTTGAGGAAAGGTCTATGTCGTCTATGCTCATCTCAAGCACTTGAGAATCAGGTTCGCCCTGCCCCTGGACATGGATCGCAAGGGAATCCGACCTTTCGCCTATATGCATGAACATGTTTATATGTTTCGCAAGTATCTCCGCGCTCTTTACGACCGCTTCATCCGCGGTGATGGCATTGTTCGTCCACACATCAAGGATAAGCCTGTCATAATTTATCTCCTGCCCTACTCTTACTTCTTCGGTAGTTACGTTCACTTTTTTGACAGGAGAGAATATGGAATCCACGGGAATGGTGCCTAACGGCTGAGTAGGCTTTTTGTTCCTTTCGGAAGGTACAAAACCACGGCCTTTTTCGACGACCATCTCTATATTGAGCTTCGCGCCCGCTTCCAGGTTGGCAATAACATGATCAACGTTCACTATTTCGATATCCGCATCATGCTTGATATCCCCGGCTTTTACAGCGCCTTTACCCTTGGCCTCAAGCTTTATGATCTTGGGAGTATCTGAATGGGAACGCACGACCATCTTCTTTATATTGAGTATTATCTGTATGACGTCCTCGACCACATTAGGGATCGTAGAGAACTCGTGAGAAACATCCTCTATCCTTATAGAAGTCACCGCCGCGCCCACGAGAGAAGAAAGAAGCACCCTCCTCATGGAATTGCCCAAAGTAGCGCCGTAGCCTCTTTCAAGCGGCTCGACTATAAATCTCCCGGAACCGTCTTCCTGCGGCTCATACCTCACCCATGGTTTTTCGCCTAACATTATCATCTGCTTCTCCTCCTATCTTGAGTAAAACTCTACGATCAAATGTTCTTCAATAAGGGCGTCTATTTCGGCTCTTCTCGGCATTGAAACCACCTTGCCCTCTATCTTATTCTTGTCAAAAGATATCCACTCCGGCGCGCTCTTTTCCCTTATGTCTTCAACTACTTTCTTGACAAAATTAGCGGCTTTTTCCTTAAAAGTTATAACGTCATTGACCTTGACCGAAAAAGAAGGGATGTTCACTTTTTTCCCGTTAACTATGACATGACCGTTCCTGACGAACTGCCTTGCCTGAGAACGTGATTGAGCGGCTCCCATCCTCCAAAGAACATTGTCCAGCCTTCTTTCGAGAAGCTCAAGAAGTTTTTCCCCGGTATCGCCCTTGCTCGCATCGGCAAGCTCGAAATATCTTCTGAACTGTCTCTCGCCTATCGAGTATATCCTTCTTGCTTTTTGTTTTTCCCTAAGCCTTATACCGAACTCCGAAAGACGTTTCTGCGTCTTCACCTGGCCATGTTGGCCGGGAGCATAGGATCTTTTACCGAAAGGACATTTAGCTCCGTAGCATTTCTCGCCTTTCAGGAAAAGCTTCGCCCCTTCTCTTCTGCACAATTTACATACAGGCCCCGTATGTCTTCCCATTTACACTCTCCTTTGCTTTCTCGGTCTGCACCCATTGTGGGGTATCGGAGTAACGTCTTTGATAGAGTTGATCACAAGTCCGGCGGCCTGCAGAGCCCTGATCGCGGTCTCGCGGCCCGAACCCGGGCCTTTCACCATAACATTGACTTCCTTCATCCCCATATCTATTGCTTTTTTAGCGACGATCTCGGCAGCCGACT
>JAKLHX010000035.1 GCA_022709925.1 Candidatus Margulisiibacteriota bacterium | reverse complement strand
TATCCTGTTGCCGGAATTCCTGGCGATCTCCATGACCTTCTCTTGAAGAAAACCGCTATCCCTCCCTGACATGATATATCCGGAAAAATCCCCGCTTATCGCCGCGGACCTATTCAATACGTCTTTCTCTATTTGGGAAATTACGGCCGACCGTATTGAAGGGAGCACAAGGACAAGAAAGAGAGAGATGGTCACCAATACCAGCCCGGCCATGGACACGAATAATACTGATTTAAGGCTTTTAAACACTTGCCGCCTCTTTAATCCTTTAAAGAAAATTTATATCCGACACCATGCAGTGTCTTTAAGTATTTTGCGGCCTTCCCCAGTTTTTCCCTAAGGCGCCTCATATGGACATCTACGGTACGCGTTTCTATTGCAGCATCTATACTCCAAACTATATCTAACAGCCTGTCCCTGCTGAAGACTTTTTCGGGATTTCTTGCGAGATGCTCCAAAAGCATGAACTCTTTCGCCGTGAGATCTGTTTCTTTGTTTGAAACTTTGACTGTATGCTGTTCGCTGTCTATTTCAAGGTTCGGGAATTTCAAAATGGCTTTTGGTTCTTCTTTTTTCCCGTATCTTTTCAAGACCGTCTTGATCCTTGCGGCAAGCTCTCTTATACTGAACGGCTTTGTCATGTAATCATCGGCGCCGACTTCAAGCCCCACGATCTTATCCGTTTCTTCGCCTTTGGCGGTAAGCATTATTACCGGGATCGAAGATGTTTTTGTATTCGCCTTCATTGCCTTGCAGATCTCTATCCCGGTCATACCGGGAAGCATCAGGTCCAATATGACTATATCCGGCATCTTTTTTTGTATGGCTTCAAACCCGTTCAGCCCGTCGTAAGACTTTGAGACCTTGTATCCCTCTTTCTCAAGGTTATACGATATGGCCTCTACTATGTCCTTTTCATCGTCTATTATAAGAACGTGTTTCATTTCTTGTCTATCGGCAGATGTTTGACCACCTTGGCCTCGACCATATAGACAACATCCTCCGCTATGTTCATCGCATGGTCGCAAATACGCTCAAGATATCTCGCTATAAGGAGCAAAGGCAGGGCCCTCGGTACGGTGGTCGGGTCCTTCATCATTATCCCCGCCAATTCATCCGTAATGAGGTCTCTTAATTTATCGGCCTCTTTTTCCATAGAGTGGATCTTGATCGAGCGCGTAGAATCTCTCTTGACGAAAGTATCTATGCTTTCTGCTATCATCTTCTTTGCTATATCTGCCAGCTTCGGGGTATCGATAAGAGGCTTGAGAAGCGGCATGGTTATCAGCTCTATGTTCTTCTGCGCGATATCTACCGCAAGGTCCCCTATCCTCTCAAGGTCGGTCGTTATCTTCATGGCGGTAGTTATGAACCGCAGATCTGCTGCCATCGGCTGTATCCTGGCGATAAGGGTTATGCATTTGTCGTCGATCAAAAGTTCCAGGTCGTCAACATTCCTGTCGGACTCTATGACATCCTTTGAAAGGCTCTCGTCGCGGTTCTTCAGCGCTTCCACGCTCTTATGTATCGAGGTCTGAACCATATTCCCCATCTTGAGTATCAAGTCATTAAGCTCCAAAAGTTCCGCCTCAAAGCTTCTTTCTATCATGTTCTTCTCCTTTTTTCTTTCTAGCTAACCGTACCTTCCGGTTATATATTCTTCCGTCCTCTTATCTGAAGGAGCCGTGAATATCTTGTCCGTTTCAGAGAATTCTATCAATTCTCCCAGCAAAAAGAAACCCGTCCTGTCGGAGACGCGCGCGGCCTGCTGCATATTATGAGTAACTATTATTATCGTATAGTCTTTTTTCAGAAAACGCATAAGGTCTTCTATTTTCTGTATCGCCACCGGATCAAGAGCAGAGCAAGGCTCATCCATCAGAAGGATGTCAGGTCTCACGGCCACAAGTCTTGCTATACAAAGCCGCTGCTGCTGTTCAAGCGTAAGCGACAAAGCGTTCTTATTCAGCTTGTCCTTGAATTCGTCCCACAACAGTACTTTCTGGAGAGAACTTTTCACTATATCTTTAAGTTCATCGCCTTTTGCCATCCTGTGGATCTTTGGACCGAAAGCAACATTCTCGAATATCGAAAGAGGGAAAGGATTCGGCCGTTGGAACACCATTCCCACTTTTTTTCTTAAGTCGACAAGGTCCGTAGTCCCGTTGTTTATCTCAACACCTTCAACCTTTATGCTCCCCTCGGCCTTTATCCCCGGTATCAGGTCGTTCATCCTGTTAAGGCATCTTAAAAATGTGGATTTCCCGCAGCCGGACGGGCCTATTAGTGCGGTTATTTCGTTCCTGCGCACATCGATATTCACTTTCGATAAAGCTTTGAACTTTCCGTAGTAAAAATCAAGGTCTTTTACTTCGATCGCGTTTTTCATGATGTTTATCCGAATTTCCCCGTTATATAGTCGTTCGTCCGCTCATCCGAAGGACCCGTAAATATTTTTTTTGTATTATCGACCTCCACGAGTTCTCCCATAAGAAAAAAAGCCGTACGGTCGCTTACGCGAGCAGCCTGCTTTGTATTGTTCGTTACAAGCACTTGAGTATATTTTTCTTTGAGCTCGCGCATCGCATCCTCTACTTTTGCGGTGGATATCGGGTCCAGCCCTGAACATGGCTCATCATAAAGGATCACTTCCGGCTCTACAGCAAGTGTCCTGGATATACAGAGTCTTTGCTGCTGGCCTCCGGAAAGCTGGAATGCCTGCGAATCAAGCCGGTCCTTTACCTCATCCCACAGATATGAAGCCTTAAGACATTTCTCAACTATATCGGAAAGAACACTCTTGCTTTTTGTGCCGTGAAGCCTCGGACCATAAGCTACATTATCGAATATGGACATGGGAAGAGGAAGCGGCAACGCATATACCATCCCTATTTTCCTGCGAAGGGCCAATAGTCTTATATCCGTATAGATGTTCAGGTTGTCAAAAAGTATCTTCCCTTCCACTCTTGAACGCGGCACAAAATCTATCATTCGGTTCAAAACTTTAAGAAGCGTCGTTTTACCGCTCCGGGACGGACCGATGATCCCAAGGATCTCATTCTGGCGGATGTCCAAGTTGACGCCGTTCAAGGCCAGGACCCCTTCGTAGACCGCTTTCAGATTCTCTATGGTTATCTTATTTACCATTGTTTTTTCTTCCTGAACTTAGCCCTTATATAAGCCGCGGATATATTCATAAAAAATACTATGACTATAAGCACCAGGACGGTCCCGTATTGTATTTTCACCGGGACGTTCGGGACCTGGGTCGATAGGACATATATATGGTAAGGAAGCGCCATCGCCTGGTCATAGACCGTTCGCGGCAGTCTTGGAAGATAAAATGCGGCAACCGTAAAAAGTATCGGTGCAGTCTCTCCGGCAGCTCTTGAAAGGCCGAGGATCGTCCCCGTCATTATGCCGGGAATAGCGTTCGGGAGAACTACGTTCCTCACCGTCTGCCAGCGCGACGCGCCGAGGGAATAGCTGACCTCCCTGAAAGATTTTGGAACGGAATTGAGCGCTTCTTTGCTGGCTGTTATTATGACAGGCAGCGTCATTATGGAAAGCGTGAGAGATCCGGACAATATAGAAGTCCCGAAATTCAGCAGTATCACAAAAAGGGCGACCCCGAAAAGTCCGAAAACTATCGACGGCACGCCGGCCAGGTTTATTATCGCTATGTCTATAAGTCTGGTAAGCCAGTTGTCCGAAGCATATTCGGTAAGATATATGGCGGCAAGGATCCCTAAAGGAAGGGAAAATGCCGCGGTCCCTAGTACCAGATACAATGTGCCCACAATAGCAGGAAATATCCCGCCCTGGGTCATGCCGGCTTTGGGAGTGCTGAAGATGAACTCAAGAGATATCGCCTGAAGGCCGTTGACAAGTATTAATGCGAATATCAATATCACGGGGATGATCACCATGACCGTGGCCACCCCCAAAAGGAAAAAGACTATTTTTTGCGTAAGTTTTGCGTTTCCCATCAGCTTTTCTTCCTATGAAGGAACATGTCGGCCGCCAGATTGATAAAGAACGTTATTACGAACAATACAAATCCTATGCCGAACAGAGCGTAGTAATGCATGCTTCCCTGTATGACCTCTCCCATTTCAGCGGCTATAGTGGCTGTCAGCGTGCGCACCGGCTGGAGAATGCTTGTCGGCATGATAGCGGCATTCCCTGTTACCATAAGGACCGCCATCGTTTCCCCTATCACTCTTCCTATACCCAGCATAACGGCTGCCATAATGCCGGATGAAGCGGCGGGAAGTATGACTCTTCTTATGGTCTGAAGGTGCGTAGCCCCGAGAGCAAGGGATCCTTCCCGGTAGCTTTTCGGGACCGAATTTATAGCATCCTCTATTATGGAGACTATCGTCGGCATAGCCATAAAAGCAAGCATTATTGAGCCAGCAAAAGCAGTGAGCCCGCTGGGCAGATTAAAAAGATTTCTTATGAAGGGAGCAAGCACTACGATCCCTACGAACCCAAGCACAATGCTGGGTATCGCGGCAAGAAGTTCTATCCCGGTCTTTAAGATCTCCTTGAACCATCCGGGAGCCACCTCTGATATATATATAGCCGCCGCCAGCCCGACCGGCACGGCTATGACAATAGCTCCAACGGTCACAAGGACTGAGCCCAATATCAGCGGCAAAAACCCGAACTTCGGCGGTTCCGATATGGGATACCAGTCCATGCCGAACAATATCTCGGCAAGGTTGTTGTTAAGAAAGAAGTATACGCTTTCTTTGAGGAGGAATATGAATATCAGAACGACTATAGCTATCGCGGTTATGCCGCTTATAAAAATAGCTTTTTCTATAAGGCTTTCAAAGAATTTTTTTATCATTTTTTATGCAAAGGGACGAACCCCGTATCTACGACTATCTTCTGCCCGACCTTCCCCAGCGCAAAATCTATAAAGCTTTTCACCTCTCTCGTAGGAGTCCCGTTAGTATAAAAAAGCAGGGGCCTTGAAATAGGATACATCCCTGATGCGGCAGATTTTACGGTAGGAATAACATAAGGGTTCCCCGTGTCTTTAGCGACCGCTATAAGCTTTGTCCTTTCGTTTACATAGCCCAGACCTATGTACCCTATAGCTTCAGGGTTAGCCGAGACCTCCTCCACTATCGCCTGGGTTGAAGGCATCATAAGAACATTCTTGGCAAACTCATCTTTAGATCTTTTTTTGCCCTTTTTTACCACCTGTTCAAGAAAAAATGCGTGCGTCCCGGAATTCCTGTCCCTTGAAAGCGCAACAATGCGGCTGTTCGGCCCTCCAAGCACTTTCCAGTTGGTCGTTTTCCCGGAAAAAATATCGGAAAGCTGTCCCATAGTAAGCTTGCTTATCGGATTTTTAGGGGATACGACGACAGCGATGCCGTCGATCGCTACAGGGATCTCATACGGGAAAACTTTGCGCTCATTGGCCATTTGTATCTCATGCTGTGTCATATTCCTGGAACATTGCGCTATATCTGCGGTCCCGCTTATAAGAGCGGCCACTCCAGTACCGGACCCTCCGCCGGTTATTGCCACCGAAGCTTCGGGATTCTCTCTCATGAACTCTTCCACCATTGATTGGGACATATTGACCATGGTATCGGAACCTTTTATTTGGAGTATCTTGCTTTTTTGTCCGCAACCGGAAGAAACAAGAATAAGGACGATCAGGATGAAAAGGAGGTTGTTGCGGTTTTTCTTCATTTTTATTACAGTCCAGAAGTAATTATACCATGCGGCCTGATTTCGTACACATCCGCCTTTATATGATAAAATTGTCCTAAAATGAGAGCTTTCCACGGAAGACACATACTAATATCCGTAGTTTTTGCGTTTTCATTATCTATACTCGTATCATCCGCCGGCTTATCCCAAGAGGAAAGTTACGACGGACTTTGGTTCCTGGGCTTTAACATGAAAAAGGATATATTTAACGGCCAAAAAGGCAAACTTTTGCGCCAAGCTTTCAACTACGCCATAGACCGGCAATACATATGCAAGAATATAATCGGCGATAACAACATCCCGACCGGAGTGATCCCGATGGGGATGCCGGGCTCCAATATCGATATCAAAGGATACCCTTACTCACCGGCAGAAGCTACAAAACTTATCAGACAAGCCGGATATTCAAAAAGAGACCGCCGATTGAAGGGGCTTTTGCTCATACATACCAACGGGGTAAAGACCGTACAAATAGCTCAGCTCATAAAGAAAGACCTGTCTGCCGTGGGAATAGAGATAAAGCTGAAAAATGTCGATTACGAAGAAGAGGATGCCTGGGAGAACGAGCTCATGGAAAAGAAAGAACACCTGTTCCTTATGGGATATAAATCCTCCCTACAGCCTTTTGAGAACAAGAACGATGATATTTCAAGGACGGAACAGTTCCTGAGGGACCTTTTTTATTCCGGCGGCGAAGCGAATATGGGATCGCTCAAAAATAAAGGCTTAGATGCTATCATAGATACTATATCGGCGACCGCTTCATCGGAACCCGAGTTAAAACTGAAACTTCTTGAAAAAGCGAACAGGGTCATGACAAACGATCCTGTAACCGTGAATCTGTTCTATATAAAGGAACTGTAAAAGTGGCATTAGAGAATTTTGATTATTATAAAGAAGAGAAAAAGGGCGGCTTCATAAGGCCTAAAGAATATGTCAGCTCAATATTCACGATAGACATAGATGATCTTGTAAAAAAAGGCATAAAAGCGCTGATAGTTGACATTGACGATACTATAATGCCAAGGTCCGAATATAAGATCCCATTCGCGGTATATTCCTGGGTAGAAAAGGTCAAGGAAAAAGGATTAAAAATATTTCTCGTATCCAACGGCAGCAGGGTCCCCAGGACTGATTACATATCAAAAAGCCTCGGGATAAACGGCATGGCATTATCGTTCAAACCCCTGCCTTTTGCTTTTAAAAAAGCGATGAATGCCATGGATGTCGCGCCTGAAGAGACCGCCGTGATAGGAGACCAGATATTGACCGACGTAATAGGAGGGAACCTTTTAGGCGCTTACACTATCCTTGTGAAGCCTGTCGCAAAAGAAGTATCGATGATAAGGATGCCGATGCGATTTCTGGAAGATTCCATCATCAATTCGCTCGATCTTGAGATAAATTCCTGAGAGAATGCCTGATTATCTCCTCTATGCTCGGATCTGCCGGAAGTTTTCCCATGACGGCCGAGACCGACTGGCGGGCATCTTTGGCGCTGTAGCCGAGAGCGATAAGTGCGGAGACCGCGTCCTTCTGTTCCGGCGATTGGTCCTTTTCGGCAAAAAGCTTTGTTTCGGCTTCCAAAGAATAGGCTTTGCTTATCTTTTCCTTTAGCTCGACGACCACTCTCTGGGCCGTTTTCTTGCCTATCCCCGGGACCGATGTCAGGAAATCGACATCCGCTTTTGCGATGGCCGCGACAAGAGTGTTCAGGTCAAAAGAAGAAACTATGTTCATTGCCCCTTTGGGGCCTATCCCGGAGACCGAAAGAAGCTGGAGAAAAAGGCTTTTTTCGTCCTTTGAAGAAAAACCAAAAAGCTGCATCGAGTCCTCTTTGACATTAAGATAGGTCAACACCCTGACCTTTTGCCCCTTTTGCGGAAGGTGTCTCATAACCGAAGATGTCACGACTATCTCATATCCGAGACCTCCGGCATTCACCGTGATCTTGTCTATGTCTATATTCTCAAGAGGTCCTTCCACAAAACCTATCATTTTGCCTCCCTTATCCTGCGCGAATTAAGATGGCATACGGCTATGGCTATCGCATCGGCCGCATCATCCGGTTTCGGGGTCTCCTTGCATTTTAGCAGATTCTTTACCATGTACTGCACCTGTTTTTTATCGGCTTTGCCGTAGCCGGTCAATGCCATCTTCACTTGGAGAGGCGTATATTCGGCAACTTTCAACCCTGCCTGGGACGCCGTGAGAAGTATCACCCCTCTCGCCTCCCCTACTTTTATGGCGGTCTTGGCGTTGGAAGCAAAGAACAATTGCTCTACGGCTACATTTTCGGGCTTATATTTTTCTATCAGAGCGGTTAACTGTTCGGATATTATATTCAAGCGGGTCGGCATATCAAGACCGGGAGAGGTCTTTATACAGCCGTAATCGACGAGGCATAATTTCTTGTCTATTTCATCCACCACGCCAAACCCGGTTGTGGCCGTTCCGGGATCGATCCCAAGGGTACGCATGGTAGAGATTATAGCATTTTCTCTCTGATGAACTCCATATACTGCCCGGTAAAGGGATGGATAAAACCGAGAGCAAAACTGTGGAGCGCCATTGTCTGCGCCTTGTCTTTTTTGTATCCGTAGATCTTGTCCCCTACTATGGGATGGTTGATATATGCCATGTGGACCCTGATCTGGTGGGTCCGGCCTGTCTCAAGCTTGAGTTCCAGCAAAGTCCTGTCATCGAACCTTTTTATCACTTTGTAATGGGTCACGGCATTCCTTGATTTTGCCGTCCTGGCTTTTCTCTGATTATCGATCAGCTGCTTCTCCGTGACGATGTTCACGACCGCCATTTTTTTTCGGTCCGACTGGCTCCTGCCTATAGGGGCTTCTATCGTCCCGCAGTCTGATTTTACTTTGCCGTGGACCATTGCCATGTATTTTTTCGTCACTTTCCTGTCCTTGAACATCTTTGAAAGTTCCCTGTGCGTGATATCGTCCTTTGCTACTACCATTATTCCGGATGTATCTTTGTCCAGCCGGTGGACGATGCCGGGGCGCAGTTCGCCGCCCACTCCGGCCAGGTCGGGGCAGCGCGCCAGCACCGCGTTGACCAGCGTGCCCGAGTCGTGGCCGTAGGCAGGATGCACGACCATCCCGGCGGGCTTGTTGACGACGAGGATATCGGCATCTTCGTAGACCACATCGAGCGGGATCGCCTCGGCGGCGATTTCCACGACCACGGGCGG
>JAKLHX010000034.1 GCA_022709925.1 Candidatus Margulisiibacteriota bacterium | reverse complement strand
CCCGTGCCTGTGACGCGGGCGACACCTTGTCCCTGCACAACGAGACAACTTGAATAAAGGAACGGAAGATCGTCCCCCCCGGGATGTTGTCGGGTGTTTTCATAGTTTTCCTGTAAAGGAAGCTTTCTTACGGGAACGGATTCTCCTGTCAAGACGGATTCATCCACGCAAAGATTGAGTCCCCATAAGAGGATAGCATCGGCCGGTATCCTATCTCCTTCCTTTAATATGATGATATCGTCCTTGACGATGAACTTGCCTGCGACGACTTTTTGCTGCCCGTCCCTTATTACAAGAGCCCTGGGGCTGGAAAGGTCCCTTAATGCATCAAGGGCTTTTTCTGTCTTGTTCTCCTGATAAACGGTTATTCCCATTATCACGAATACAAAGCTAAGGAGCATTATTGCTTCCTGGACATCGCCCAGGAATAAATATATGGAGCCGCAAGCCACCAGAAGAAGGAACATCGGTTCCTTCAGCACTTCAAAGATTATATTGAGAATGGATTTCTTCTTGGATGAGGGAAGTTCGTTAAAACCGTATCTTTTTATATTAGCCTCTGCATCCGCTTCCGAAAGTCCGGTCAGGTTCTCTATATCGTTGATGTTGAGCATAGGCATTATTTAGTACATTATACAATATTGTATAATTGGTACATGCCCCACAACGATAACATAGTCATAAAAGGCGCCCGTACGCACAATCTTAAGGATATAGATGTAGAGATCCCCAGGAATAAACTGGTCGTCATAACGGGATTGTCCGGTTCCGGAAAATCATCGCTTGCTTTTGATACGATATATGCGGAAGGCCAGAGGCGTTATGTGGAGTCACTTTCGGCCTATGCCCGCCAATTCCTCGAACAGATGCAGAAGCCGGATGTCGATTCTATAGACGGGTTGTCTCCCGCCATATCAATAGAACAGAAATCCCCGAGCAGAAACCCTAGATCGACAGTCGGCACGATAACGGAGATATATGATTACTTGCGCCTTCTCTTTGCCAATATAGGCATTCCCCATTGTCCGAACTGCGGCAAGAAAATAGAGAAACAAAGCCCGACGCAGATCGTGGACAGGATAATGGCATCACAAGAAGGCAAGAAGATACAGATACTTGCTCCCGCGGTAACCGGAAGGAAAGGCGAGTACAGAGAGATGTTCGAAAGGGTCAGGAAGGACGGGTTCATAAGGGTAAGGATAGACGGCAAGATATATGACCTATCGGAAGAAATAAAGCTTGACAAGAAAAAGAAACATTCCATAGAGATCGTGGTGGACAGGATCAAGGCCGATCAGGCGTCAAGGAAAAGACTGTTCGAATCCGTAGAGACCGCGCTGCAGTTCGGGAACGGAGTGGTTTATATAGTCCCTGAATCCGGAGAACAGCTCGTGTTCAGCGAAAAATTTTCGTGCCCGACCTGCGGGACCAGCCTTGGAGAGGTCACCCCAAGGATATTCTCCTTCAACAGCCCTTACGGCGCCTGTCCAAAATGCACGGGTCTCGGCTCGTCCCTTGAGTTCGACAAGGACCTTATAGTCCCGAACTACAACCTTTCGATAAACGAAGGCGCTTTAGCCCCCTTAAAAAAACCGTCGCCTTATTATGCGCACCAGATAAACGCTCTCGCGAGAAAATATAAGTTCGACCTGGATACTCCGGTCAAGGACCTTTCCAAGGACCAGCTCAAAGCACTGTTGTACGGCTCGGATGAATCCCTGAAGTTCAGATATGAGTGGAAAAGAGGTTTCGGTGAATATACGGACACCTACGAAGGCATAATACCTATGCTTGAGCGTCGCTATAAGACGACAGAATCCGAACATATAAGGTTCTACCTGCACAGGTTCATGAGCCCGATCGTCTGTTCACATTGCAAAGGCGCGAGGCTAAAACCCGAGAGCCTGGCCGTAAAGATCGCAGGCAAGACAATAGCGGAAGTGTCGAATTATGACGTGCAGGCGATGATGGACTTTATCTCCGGACTCAAGCTCACACAAAATGAAGAGACCATCTCACGACAGATAATAAAAGAGATCAACCTAAGGTTGAAATTCCTCTCGGACGTGGGACTCAATTATCTTACGATGAACAGGGAGACATGGACGCTTTCGGGCGGTGAAGCGCAGCGCACCCGCCTTGCGACACAAATAGGGTCCGGTCTTGTAGGGGTGCTTTATATATTGGATGAACCCAGTATAGGACTTCACCAAAGGGACAATGACAGACTTATAAAGACCCTTAAAAACCTCAGGGACCTGGGAAATACGATCATAGTCGTAGAGCACGACGAAGAAATAATGAGGTCTTCCGACCACATATTGGACATAGGCCCGGGGGCCGGCATACACGGAGGGAAGGTGGTCGCGTCAGGGAATATCAAAGAAATAATCGCCAACAAGGATTCTATGACCGGAAAATATCTTGGAGGGACCTTAAAAATAGATATACCTTCAACGAGAAGGAAAGGCAACGGCAGGTTCATAACTGTAAAAGGCGCAAAACAGAACAACCTGAAAAATATAGATGTAAAGATCCCTCTGGGCCTATTTACATGTGTGACTGGAGTGTCCGGATCCGGAAAAAGTTCCCTGGTCAACGATGTCCTATACAACAGTCTGGCCAAGAAATTCTACCGGTCCATGGAAAAAGCCGGCGCTCACGAAGCGATAACAGGCGACGAGAACATAGACAAGATCATAATAATCGACCAGTCGGCGATAGGAAGGACCCCGAGGTCTAATCCCGCGACATATGCAGGGGTCTTTGACCATATAAGGGATATATTCGCTATGACGGAGGAGTCAAGGACTAGAGGATATCAAAAGGGGCGTTTTTCGTTCAACGTCAAAGGAGGACGGTGTGAGACCTGCGGGGGCGGAGGTCTCATAAAGATCGAGATGCACTTCCTTCCCGATGTCTACATCCCGTGTGATGTTTGTTCCGGCATGCGTTATAATAGAGAAACTCTGGAAGTAAGGTACAAGGGCAAGAATATTTCGGAGATCCTTGACATGACCGTGGAAGAGGCATTGGCGTTGTTCGATAAGATCCCAAAGATCAAACAGAAACTCCAGACATTGTCAGACGTGGGTCTGGGATATGTCCATCTCGGCCAGGCCGCAACGACCCTGTCGGGAGGAGAAGCCCAGAGAGTAAAGCTTGCGACCGAACTTTCCCACAGGAGCACAGGCAAGACGCTCTATATACTTGATGAGCCGACGACAGGGCTGCATTTCGACGATGTGAAGAAACTTTTGAGCGTGTTGGACCGGCTTGTGGATGCGGGCAACAGCGTGGTAGTGATAGAGCACAACCTTGATGTGATAAAAACCGCCGACCACATCATAGACTTGGGACCCGAAGGGGGTCATAATGGAGGATATATCGTCGGCGAAGGGACGCCTGAAGAGATCTCCCGCAATAAAAGATCATACACCGGGAAATATCTCAAGAAAGTCTTGAAGGGACAATAATAATGAGCGAAGAAAAACTGCCTCCGCAAAATATATCGGCGGAACAATCGGTGATAGGGGCGATGCTGCTCGACAAGAACGCTATAGTACATGTCATCGATCTTCTTCAACCGGAAAGTTTTTACAGGGACGCGCATAAATACATATACGAGGCCATATTGTCCATCTTTGAAAGAAATGAACCGGCAGACCTTGTTACGGTGACCGAAGAACTGCGCAAGAGCGGCAAGCTGGATGCCGTAGGCGGAAGCGTTTATATATCCGACCTTTTGAACAGCGTTCCCACGGCTGCAAATGTCACTTACTATGCCAAGATGGTCGAAGAGAAAGCAGTTTTAAGACGGCTTATCGACGCGGGAACGAGAATAGTCAACGATTGTTTTGACGAACAGAACAAGGTGGATGCGGTCCTGGACAGCGCTGAAAAGACTATCTTTGAGATAGCGCTTAAAAAAGCAAGACAGGGATTCCATAAGATAGACCATATACTAAAAGACGTCCTGGACATAATGGACAAGCTTTACGGGAAAAAGGAGGCCATAACCGGTATTCCTTCAGGATTCCCCGACCTTGATAAGCTGACAGCCGGGTTCCAGAACTCCGATCTTATAATACTGGCCGCCAGGCCTTCCGTAGGTAAGACCGCGCTGGCGCTGAACTTTGCCCAAAATGCCGCGATCAGGCACAAGATCCCCACGGCGGTCTTCAGCCTTGAGATGTCAAAAGAAATGCTGGCACAAAGGCTTTTGTGCGCCGAAGCGGAAATAGACAGCCAAAAGATAAAAACTGCCAGTCTTTCTGACAGCGGATGGAAAAGATTGGTAAAGTCCATCGAACGCCTGTCGGAAGCCCCTATATTCATAGATGATTCTCCGATACTTACGGCAATGGAGATGAGGGCAAAAGCAAGAAGGCTTAAGATGGAGCACGGGATAGGATTGATAGTAATAGATTACCTTCAGCTTATGCAGGGAAAACAGAGCGTCGAGAACAGGGTTCAGGAGATATCTGAAATAGCCAGGGCCCTAAAGACGCTTGCAAGAGAAATAGACGTGCCTGTCATCGCACTGTCTCAGCTCTCGAGGGCGATAGAACAAAGGCAGGACAGGATACCAAGGCTTTCGGACCTCAGGGAATCAGGAGAAATAGAACAGACAGCCGACATGGTCTTTTTTATACACAGGGACGATTACTATAACCCCAATTCCGACAAGGGCAACATAGCTCAGCTCATAATCGCAAAACACAGGAACGGGCCGACCGGCTCCGTGGAACTTGTTTTCAGAAAAGAGTTCACAAAATTTGAAAGCAGAAGCGCTTATGAAGCCGCCCCGTAAACTATTTAAGACACTTATATTCACCGCATCCGCTGTTCTGCTCGTCCTTGGCACCTCCCAGGCAGGCCCCAAAGGTGTAAGCATCAAAGCTGATTCCATTTCCTACACAAAGGACAAAGGTATCATAGTCGCGCACGGAAGCGTTGAAGCAAGGTATAAAGACGCGACCATAGAAGCCGACAGGATAGTCTTTTTTACGCAAGAAGCGCATGTCATCTCAGACGGACATTTCTCCCTCTCAAAAGACAGATCTAATATAAAAGGAGAAAAACTGGATTATTTCTTCCGCTCGGAAAAAGGCACTGCCAACAATGTCAAGATAACCATGGGTAGTACCTGGATAAAAGGCAAGAACATAACGATGGATAAGGAACAGACGCAAATAACAAATGCGGAGATGTCTTCATGTGATCTGGAAAACCCTCACTACAAGATCTCGGCTTCAAATATGACGTTTTACAGCAAATCCGGATGGATCGTGGAGTATATGGGACTTTTCTGGATCAACAATGTCCCTGTATTTCCTGTGCCTACATATGTATATGACACCGGGATAATAGGGGGGCTTTACAGGAAAAAGAACCCTGCCCCTCTTCCGGAAATAGGGTCTAACGATACCGACGGCTTCTATATAGACGAAAAGGTCGTCTGGCGGCTTTCGAGTTATAGTTACGGATTGTTGGGCTTAAGTTACGGGTCCAAAAAAGGTATCGGCATCGGAGGCGAGGGGAATTATGTCCTGAACGATTCAAACGAGGGAAATATCAGGGCTTATACATACGGCAGTGACGGTTTTTACGGAGGAGCCACGCATACATACTATTTCGGGGAACCGGTACAAAGCGAAAGGCTCCGGCCATTGTTATACGAAGTATTGCAAACACCGCCAAAAAAGAAATACGATCTTACTCTTGATATGTCTTATCGTGAGAGGATCAATTATGAAAGAGTATCAATGCTTCCCATGGTGACATTCAGGTATATAGACGTCCCGTTCTCTTTCCTTGATTTCAACCCAAAGGTGGAGATATCCGCGGGGTCCGTATCAGAGGAAAGCTCCGGAATAAATGTCTTCAAAGGGAATATAAAGAGCTCTTTTGATTATGTGCATCCGCTCACCACGGACATTCCGCTAAGGTTGGGTGTGGACGCTTCGTATACCGGTTATGACTCTTCCTCCAGGTGGTTCAATATATTAGGTAGAGTGGACATCAACAGGAAGTTCTCGGATGTCGTTGAGGCAGGAATTGGTTATTCTCATTATTTTATAAATGACGGGGGCAGCCCTTTCAGGTTCGAAAATTACAGATATTTCCCGTTCGATGATGTAAGGGCACATGTATCTTATAAGATCATGGGATCGACGCTCGGGATAGCGGTCTCTTATAACACTCCGCTTTTCACTGTGCGGGATATAGACTATAATGCAACTATAGGGATGCACTGCTTTGATACCACTGTGACATGGAGAGCAGCTAGAAGGGAGTTCGCCTTGGGTGTGACCCTGGCGACAAATTAGGATGAAAAAAGGATTGTTCATTACGTTCGAAGGTACAGAAGGTTGCGGAAAATCGACACAGTCCAAGATGCTCGAGAAATATCTTAAAAGCCTTGGAAAAAAAACGGTCCTTTCCCTTGAGCCGGGAGGCACAAAAGTTGGGAGAGAGATAAGAAAGATATTGCTCGGCATGGAAGAGCCGCTGGCCCAGAACGCCGAACTTTTCCTTTTTGCCGCAGACAGGGCCCAGCATGTCGAAGAAGTGATAAAACCTTCTATAGAGGCAGGTTCGATAGTCATATGCGACAGGTTCACCGATTCGACCACCGCTTATCAGATAGGCGGAAGAAAGCTTCCCGAAGAGCTTGTTAGGTACTTGAACGCGACCTCAAGCGGAGGCCTTATCCCTGATGTTACGTTCCTTTTGGACGTATCGCCTGCGGTAGGCCTGCCGAGAGCGATCGCCGCAAGCAATATGGAGAAGGGCAAAATAAAAAAGATAGACCGCTTCGAAAAGGAAAAGATCGCCTTCCATGAAGAAGTAAGAAAAGCATATCTTCAGATAGCAGCCGAGAATCCTGAGAGGATAAAGATAATAAGCACCGAGAAACAGGACATACACACCGTGCACGAAGAGATAAAGAAGCATATAAAATATCTTTTGGGGGTATAAAAATGAACTCTGAAAAAGAAAAACTAAAAGCTCTGCTTAAAAGGTTCGCGGTAAAGACGGGAGAGTTCAAGCTTTCATCCGGAAAAACAAGCAACTTTTATGTCGACGGAAAACAGGCGACCCTGCATCCCGAAGGCGCGTACCTTATAGGAAAGATAATACTCCACAAAATAAACGGCCTTGACGCTAAACATATCGGAGGACTTACCATAGGTGCGGACCCGATATCTACAGCGGTAGCGATAATGAGCAGGGAGACCGACAGCCCGATATCGGCGTTCATAGTGAGGAAGGCACAAAAAGAGCACGGCCTTAAGAAAGAGATCGAAGGGATCATCACTCCGGGCTCAAAAGTGGTCATAGTCGATGATGTGATCACGACCGCCAGCGCGACGCTTGTCGCAATAGCAGCGGTAGAGAAAATAGGCTGCGAAGTAGTAAAGGTCATATGCCTTGTGGACAGGCAGGAAGGCGGCGCGGAAGCATTGTGCGAGTACGATTTTGACCCGATATTCAAAAAAGAGGAACTTATATAAAATGAAAAGAACCGCTAAGATCGACAGAAAAACAAAAGAAACGCATATAAAGATCTCTCTTAATATCGACGGCTCCGGCAAAAGCAAGATAATATATCCGATCCCTTTTCTAGGCCATATGTTCACTTTGTTCTCGAGGCACGGGCTTTTTGACCTGCAGATCACGGCTAAAGGCGACATAGAGGTCGACATCCATCACCTTGTCGAAGATACGGGGATATGTCTGGGAGAAGCCTTTGCCAAAGCGATGGGAAAGAAAAAGAAGATAGAGCGCTACGGGCACGCGATAATACCGATGGACGAGTCTCTGGCTGAAGTAAGGACCGCAGTGGACATGTCCGGCAGGCCGCACCTTACTTTTAAAGTGAAATTCGAGAAAGAGCTCATTTATGCGATGATCGGGAAAGAGACCGTAAGGATGTACCTTTCATCACAGATGCTGAAGGAATTCTTTGAGGCCTTTGTCCACAAAGCCGGGATAGCTCTTCACATAGACCTTATCAGAGGACAAAATACGCACCACAAGATAGAGGCGATATTCAAGTCTTTCGGCATATCACTGCTCAGGGCTTGCCAGATAAATCCGAGAAAAAAAGGCGTCCCTTCCACAAAAGGGATATTATAAAAAAGGAGCAAGCAAAAATGTTCAAAAAAATGATCTCGATCGTCCTGTCCGTTTCATTTGTAATCATGGCCGCTTCCGTCTCTTTTTCCGCACGATCGGACGGTGCAAGGGGTTTTAGACATAGCACAATATCATCAGGTTCCGGAGAGGCGGGAGGCTTTGGCAAAGGGGTATCATTCAATAGGGAGAAATTCCGCAAGGCGATAGAGAATATAAAGTTGCGTTCGAGATCTTTTAAGTCAAAAAGAAACGTGAATACGGAAAAATAATATACAGTGAGATCCTCCGACATACGACGCAGTTTCCTGGAATATTTTGAAGGTAAAGGCCACGTTATATTGCCCGGGTCTTCTCTTATCCCTAAAGACCCGACGGTCCTGCTCACGCTTGCCGGAATGCTGCAGTTCAAACCTATATTCCTCGGGCTTGAAAAACCGCGCGTCAACCGCGCCGCCACGGTCCAAAAATGCATCAGGACCAATGATATAGAAAATGTGGGACATACCGCACGGCATCATACTTTTTTTGAGATGTTGGGCAATTTTTCTTTCGGTGATTATTTCAAGGACGACGCGATAGCCTTTGCCTGGGAACTCCTTACAAAAGAGCTCCCCCTGGACAAGAAGAGATTATGGATAGCGGTATATGAAAAGGACGACGAATCCCTGGATATATGGGAAAGCAAGATAGGGGCCGACAGGTCGCGGATCGTAAAGCTCGGGGAAGACAATAATTTCTGGGCAGCCGGGCCTACGGGGCCGTGCGGACCGTGCAGCGAGATCTATTATGATCTCGGCGAAAAATACGGCTGCGGGAGCAAAGAATGCGCCCCGGGATGCGACTGTGACAGGTTCCTTGAAATATGGAACCTCGTGTTCATGGAATTCAACCGTGACGAAAGCGGCAAGCTCTCTCCTTTGCCAAAAAAGAACATAGACACGGGAATGGGGCTTGAGAGAATAACTTCCGTCCTCCAGGAAGTGCCGTCCAATTTCGAGACTGATCTCTTTGTCCCGATAATAAACAAAGTGTGCAAGATATCAGGGGTATCACAGTGGAAAGATAATGCTTCCGTAAAGATAATA
>JAKLHX010000033.1 GCA_022709925.1 Candidatus Margulisiibacteriota bacterium | reverse complement strand
GAGATCGTGGTGCCCGAAGCGAACCACGCGACAAAGACACTGCTCCTTCAGACAAAGATAGAAAAAGCCCCTAAGATCCAGGAGAATGTTTTCATGCCGGAGCTTCAGGACGGCGTGCTCAAAAGGATATTCTACGCAAGGAAGTCCGAAGGCGATCGTATGTCCGGAGTGATAATACAGGAGTTCAACGACGGGCAGTTGAGCCAGCTCATAAACGCAAAGACCGCGGAATGGGACAAGGACAGGTGGATATTCAGGAACGGCACGACCTATTTCCTGTCCGACACAGGAGAATATAAGCACATAATCAAGTTCGAAGAACAATACATAACGCTCAAACTTTCGCCGGCCGACCTCTACGCCGGGAACAAGAACCCGGAAGACATGAATTTCAGGTCCCTCAGGGACTATATAAACCTCAAGAAAAAAATGGGAGAGAACGTCGTCGACCTGTCGATACAGCTGAACATGAAGCTTGCGATCCCGTTCGCATGCTTTGTCTTTGCTCTCCTGGGAGCGCCTCTGGGGCTTAACCCGACGAGAAAGTCTTCCTCGATAGGGCTCGGCATCAGTGTTATAATAATCTTCGTTTATTATGTGCTCATGTTCGTCGGTATGGCGGCCGGAGAGCTAGAGGTCATATCTCCCTTCATCGCCGCATGGCTGCCGAACGTCGCCACGGCATCAATAGGCGGATGGATATTATATAAGGCGGGACAATAAACATGTTCGCACTTCAGACCATACTGGTAATAATCGTCGTATCGGGAACGATCGCTTTCGTCGGCGACCGCGTCGGCCACTACATAGGCAGAAAACGCCTGACGCTTCTCAACTTCAGACCTCGCCACACGGCAATGGCGATAACGATACTCACCGGCTCTTTGATCGCGATATTCACAGGAACAATACTGTTCTCGCTCTCTGCCGATGTCAGGACCGCGGTGTTCGGCCTGGACAAGCTTAAAAGCATGATCTCCGAAAGAAGCAGTGAGCTCGAAAAGATAAAGACAGAAAAAGAGACCCTTACGGCCGAGATCAACGACCTTAAAAAGACCCTTAGCGACTCAAAGAAAGAGATCTCTGAACTTCAAAAGACCAAAGAGGCGATGTCAAAGGAAATAAAGACCGCCAGGTCGGGACAGCTGCTTTTCAGGGTGAACGACATCGTGACCAGCACGGTCATAGACGTAGACGAGAACAAGACAGAAACAAAAGAAAAACTTTCGGTGATACTTTCCAACACGGATGCCGCCATAAGGAAAATAATGGGCGACAAGAAAAAACATTATATAGTGATGGCTATGGAAGAGCTGGACGAAGCCGTGGATTTTGCCGCAAAACATCCGGGAAGCATAGCCGTCAGGATAGTATCCGCAAGGAACGTTGTACTGGGGGAAGAGATCCCCGTGCATTTTGAGCTGTTTGAGAACTTTCTGGTGTTCAAAAAAGGAGAGACGATACTGACAGAACCCGTCAACGGCGCATCGCCGACAGCAGAGATAGAACAAAAGATAAAGGATATCCTGTCAAAGACCAACGAAAGGGCCATCGAAAAAGGCATGCTGCCCGGACCCGACGGATCGGTCGGTACTATCCCCTATTCCAGGATATTCGAGGTCGCAAGGGCCATAAAAGCAAAGAACAGGAATATCATGCTCAATGTCATATCTCAGAAAGACATATTTTCGGTAGGGCCGCTGGAAATAGACCTGAAAATAACAAATTAAGGAGAAATACCATGTCGGGAACGATCTTGGCCATAGACCCTGGCAAATATCAGTCCGGTCTTGCTGTACTTCTTGATGACAAGGCAGTGCTTGAAAGAAGGGTCGTAAAGACTATAGAGCTCCCCGAGAGTGTCTCCGAAATGTGCTACAAATATCAGGTGCCGATAATAATAATAGGCAGCGGAGGCCCCGGCAAATCCATAGAAAAAAAGATCGCCGCATCAAACGTACGTTCTTCAATAATGTTCGTCAATGAAAAAGGTTCGACCATGGAAGCAAGAAAATTATATTGGAAAGAAAATAGTCCAAAAGGCTTTATGCGGTTCCTTCCGGCAGGTCTTAGAGTGCCGCCGGAACCATATGACGATTATGCCGCGGTCATCATCGGGAGGCGTTATCTGGATAAATGACAAAGTCCATCTTGGTCCTGTCCCATAGGCTCGTTCTCGCTACTACCCTTCCCCAGGGATCTATGACCGCAGAAATCCCGTTGTTCGCCGCCTGAATAAAATACTTCCTGTTCTCTATCGCCCTGAAAGAACCCGCTATTATATGCTGTTGCGCCGCAGAACTCTTGCCGAACCAGGCGTCATTGGTAAGGGTCAAAAGGAAGTCCGCATCTTTTGCGCGTTCGGCGGCAATACCGCTGAAAAGGGATTCGAAACATATCATAGTACCGATCCTGCAGCCGCCGGACTGTAAAGATACAGGGCTATGGTTAGGCGACTGGTCCTGATCAAAATACCCGGTACCCTTTAGCATGGGATATAACAATGCCCTGAAAGGAAGATATTCTCCGAACGGCATGAGATGTTCTTTGTCATACCTTGAAGTTATCTTTCCATCCGGAGAAATGCAGAACACTGAATTATACAGATCGCCTTTTTCATAAGAAAAAGCCCCTGTTATAAGATATGCGCCCGCCGCTCTTGCCGTACCGGAAAGCCTGGACATGACCCCCGGGACCCTTTCAGGAAAATTCATGACCGCGGTCTCCGGCCATATTATGATATCCGTACTTTCGGACCGGTCCGGCACCGACATTTTACACATAAGGTCCAACATAAGAAAAGAATTAGCAGGGTTCATCTTGAACGCCTGGTCAAAAGACGGCTGTATCACGGATATCTTTACGGCTTTCCCGGCAACCGGCCTGTCGGCCCTGGAAAGTTCAAAAGTCCCATAGATAAGACTGATACAAACCACAACTCCCGCAAAAGCGACATTAACACAATTATCCTTGAACTTCCCTTTAGTGATTATAAAACTCGCAATGACTATGTTCACCATGACGACAACAAAACTTACGCCATAAACTTTTACCCATCTTGCGATCTGGATCATCGGCAAGTTATTGTGCTGAGTATATCCCATCAAAGCGCCTGCCGAAGCGAACGGGCCTATACAACGCAGATATTCAAAAAAGACCCATAACAAAGGGACTAATAATACGGAAATCCTTTTATCGAAGTTCTTTATCGAATACAGTACCGCTAGAGAGAACAGCACGATGAACAGTGACTGGTATAGGCTTAAAAATATCAGGCCTATATAAGCCCATGGCCCCACCCATCTGGACAAAGAGAAGACCCAAAGAAAAACGCCGAAGAAATAGACGGAACCGAAGACAAGCCCGTACAAAGCCGCCGTATTATATCTTTTCGCATTAAAGAGCGCGATAAAGAACGGCACAAGCCCCAGCCACGCCAGGAACCCGAGGTCGCTTTTAGGGAAGGCCAAAGCCGTCAAAACACCTGAAGCAACGGAAAGGATCATCCCCGTCATGGGACCGTCACGCTCCACGAGATGATATCGAGGGAAGGATCGATAAGAGGATCGGGTATTTCGGTATTGCTAACCGTCGTCCCTGAAGTGAGAGGCATGCTGTTAGTTTCCAGCAGCAGGTCCCTTATGACACCGTTCGGATCGATGCATATAAAAGTAAAATATAACGGCTCCGGCAACGGAACGCTCAGCCTGCTGAGATAAAAATCCAGATTTATCTTCTTCTTGGCGTCAGCAGTCGAGGGCTCTACCCTATAGGCGAGATAACTCCTGGCTGCCGCATATGCCTCATGACTGGTATAAGACACATAAGGGCCGTTGGAGATATCATACTGATTGTTCTTAAGTATTATAAAATCCGCCCACGAATAAAAATAGTTGTCGTAATAATATGAGACTTCCGTAGATGCATACAGTACATCCGTCTTATTCATGTCATATCCGTCCCCTGGGGCGAAGAAATAATAATTCTTGGAAGAACGCAGAGGAGAAGAAGGGCCAAAAACAATGTAATACTTATTATTCACGGTGTCGACATCTCCCCTGAACTTTATTTCAATGGAAAGCTGGCCTCCGACCGCAGGAAGCTGGGTCACGGTCCTGGCACAGCCTCCGACGAATTGTGCGGCCAGTACAAAGAGCAACAATAAAAACAACATTTTTACGGTGTTTTTCATTTTAGTACCTGTTCTCCGAATCTTTCGTCATCCCTTCTATATAGAACCCTCTGCTTCCTGAAGCGTATCCGACCGGCATCTCAGGGAAGGCTTTGAGCGTAAAAATCACCCTGAACTCCTTCCTGAGTTCCGACCACGAATAAGACATCTCCCAACAGTGAAGGTCTTTGACTATAGTGGCCTCCTGCATTATTATCGCATCCCTGGAGACATCATATATATGCCCTATCTTAAAATGCCATCTGCTCTGCCAGCTGTCCCCTATCTCAAGGTCCAGATAATTAGTCGCGTATGTCGTCTTCCCCAGGTCAAGACTGTATGTATAAGAAACGTCGTCCTTCAATGCAGGCAGTAGCGAAAGTCCGGCAACTGCCACAAGGTCCCGCCATTTCTTGTTCTCTATATCATACCCCGAGTTCACATTAAGGTTCAATGATCCGTTAGGCCTGAAACTATAGCTGTAAAGCAGGTCCATATATGTGTTCGTCATATAGTTATAGCCGCCGTCCAGAGTGAACCTGTGTTCAGTGCCTTTATAGAAGACCATCGTATCCCTAAGGGTCCGATACAGACTGCCGGAACTGTCAAAAAAGAAAGGGCTGTTGCCTTCCGCGGTCCCAAGCTCATACCTCAGAGAATTGCTGTACCAGCCTCCGGCATCGGTCTGAAGGGTCAGACTGCCCTTTTCGGCATATCTTTGGTCCCCTGTATCGTAATTGAACTGGTCAACACCCCCCATAGCGGACAAATTGGTCCCCGGCACGACAGAAAAGGTCTTATTTGCGATCATGGAATACCTGTACCTGCCGGTCGTAAAATGTCTTTGTGTCCCGGTCAAAGGAAGATATTTTGATTCGTGGAACTTCCCATAGGATATTTCCGGCTTTATGGATATAGTCGCGATATCCACCGGCTTTGCTGAAAGGATAAGCTCCGGCATCTTTTCCACGTATTCCGCATTATTATCGGCATCATATTTACTGCCGTCGGTGTCTATGAAATAGCTTGTGTTAAGGCGCGCATCGTACCCCGCCCCGCTATACGAAAGATTAACGGAAGGTTCCAGCCGGTCATCATAGACCGCGCCTTCCATGGTCAAGGCCCTGTAAAAATTCACCCTTGTCGAGACCGAGAGCTTGTCGGAAAAGAACTTCCTGTCATCGTACAAGCCCTGCGATATGTTCTGCCACTTTGTGGAGACCGAACTGGAACGGAGAGAATAAAGATAGTCGGTCTTTGCCCCGTCATAATTGGCGCTGCTCTTCAGGTTGAGATCATTAAGGTTCGATATCCTGTTGTTGAAGTTGTCAAAAGACACCGAAAGCCCCCTCTTATCGTCGCCGAAAGATGTCTGGGCGTTCACGCCGGTCTGGTCAAGCCGGCCCGTCGGGACAAGATATATGCTCCTGTGATCATATCCGAACTTTATCTTGTTCCTGTCATCCAATGAATATTCGTGGTTAAGTTTAGCTATCCAATCCGGAATGCCTGTATCGGACTCATAGACATGGTACAGATATGCTGACCCGGAATTTTTGCTGTTTAGCTTATAATTATGCTGCGCGCCGTAGCCTATCCCTTTTTTGCTCATGAAGTCGGTGTATATAGATCCCCATGCTCCGGCATTCACGAAATATTGCAGCTCTGTCTTTACAAAATTGCCTTCTACATCGTTGCTTCCGATTATGGGCATCAGAAGAGAGGTCCTTCTGTTGGCGAGGTCGTATATGAACACGGGAAGCCACATCACAGGCACCCCATTAACATATGTAGTAGCGCTGTAAGCGACCACTTTATCCCCGGGCTTAAAATAAAAACTTTTTGCGAGCATATTGTAATGAGGATGCTCAAGATCGCATGTCGTTGAATTGCCCAGAGAACCTGTCTTTATTTCTCCGTCATCGGCAAGTCCCTCGATATTCAGGAATACCGGACCTTTCACCCCCTCGGCCGAGATCACGGCACTAAAGCCTTTTATAAGCGCCATATCATTCTCGAAATCATACGATATATTGAGGCTTGAAGCCTTGTATCCTTGCCTTTGCATAAGGACTTTTCCTTCTGCTGTCGCCATGCCCGCGTTCGTATCAACGATAAGCTTGTCGGAGTTTATGATAAAGTCCTCGAACCTGACCTCAACACTGCCGGTCGCATTGACGATCCCTGACGCCTGGTTAAATTTGAGATTTTCGGCCTTTATATTCAGGGGGATATCGCTGTTATTCTCTTGTGAGAAAGCAGTACAGGAAAATGACAAAATAAAAGCAAGGACAATGAGTATATCAGCGCAGGCGTTTTTGAATGGCTTGTTTTGCGACGACCCTGTCATCGATCTCAACATTTACACCCTTTATCTCCTGAAATTTTTCGTGGCCCCGCCCGGCAATTATAACTATATCATTTTGGCGGGCGATTTCAATTGACTTCTCTATGGCCGCTTTTCTGTCGGGTATCTTTATATAATCCCTTCCGCACTCCTTCCCTGACGCCGAAAAACCTTTTTCAACCTCTCTTATTATCAGTTCAGGGTCCTCATTATGCGGATCATCGGAAGTTATTATCGTGAAGTCCGCCTTTTTCGCGGCAATACCTCCCATTATCGGCCTCTTTTGTTTGTCGCGGTTGCCTGTACATCCGAAAACCAGGACAAGGTTCCCTTTTTTGAAGCCTGAAGCCATATCCAAAACTTTCTCAAGACTGTCCGGAGAATGCGCGAAATCCACAAAAACCGAAAAATCCTGTCCTTCTTTGACAAATTCCATTCTGCCGGGAACATTCTTCACCGAAGAGATCCCGTTCTTTATTATTTCCGGGGATATCCCAAACCCTTTGCAGCAGGCGCAGGCGGAAAGTATGTTATAGGCATTGAACTCGCCGGAAAGACTTGTTTCGACATCAAAGACATCTTTTCCCGAATTTATATTAAGCACCATCCGGCCGAGTTCCATGGAAACTATCTTCCCGGACACATCCGCTTTTTTCTTCAACGAATATGTGATGATATCCCCGTTCGTCTCTTCCATCACCGCCTCGCTATATTTGTCGTCTATATTTATCGCGCCAAAGACCCCGGTCTTTCCGGAACTGCCGATAGACCTGAAAAGGTTCATCTTTGTGTCAAAATAGGCTTCCAGCGTCTTATGAAAATCCAGATGGTCGTGGCTTAAGTTCGTGTACACCGCACAGTCGAACTCGACGCCTTTCACGCGCTTCATAGCAATAGAATGGGAAGAGACCTCCATTACCACATGAGTGACGCCTTCTTCCAGCATGCGCGAAAAAAGCTTTTGCAGCTCATATGATTCCGGAGTGGTAAGCGATGACGCAACGGAATTGCCGCATATTTTAGTCTCGACGGTCCCGATCAGCCCGGTCTTGAACCCCGCGGCATTAAATACGGCATCTATCAGATAAGCGGACGTGGTCTTTCCGTTGGTCCCGGTTATCCCGACGACCTTGAGTTTTTTTGAGGGATGGCCGAAATAAGCGCAGGACATCTCGGCAAGGGCCGCTCGCGCCGAAGGAACAATGACCTTTACGGCCCTACCTTCGATATCAACATCCTTCTCCGTCACTATCGCAGCCGCACCGTTGTGAAGGGCCATAGGAACGAATTTTGTCCCGTCCTCCATAGTCCCGGGGATAGCAACAAAGACATTGCCCTTTTTCACTTTTCTGGAATCGTAAGATATATCGGCTATCTCGATATTAAGATCGCCTTCTGTTTTAAGGACCTTTGTCTTTGCCAATAATTCTTTTAAAAGCATTTATATATGTATTACTCGGACAGCGAATCCGAGATCGTCCCTTTCTTTATAAGTCTAACAGTGTTTTGGTAAAGTATTATCGCCTTATCGAATAACCTGTAGAGGACCCGGTTAAAAGGAAGATCATAGCTGCCTATGAACTTATAAAGTTTCGCGTTAAATCCCTTTTTGAACCTGTAGACCCCCCATAAAGGATGCCCTTCTTTAGGATTGGAGGGGATCCCCCAAAGGTCATATTCTTTAAAACCTCTGTCTTTCGCCCATTTTATTATTTCCCAATGCAGAAGATTGTTCGGCATCATGTTCCTGTGCGAGCTTAAAGAGGCCCCGTACATATACCAGATCCTCTTGCCGAAATTGAATATGATCACGGAAGCCACGGGGACCTGTCCATGATACGCGGCAAATATGCGCCCCATGCCTTTATCTATGATCAAAGAACGGATCTTCTTATAATAAGATATCGGATGTATTATGAAGTTCTGCCTTGAACATGTTTCTTTGTATATCTTATAAAAATCCTCTACAGAAGCTTCATCTGTCCCTTGTTTTATCGTGATCCCGTGTTTTTCGGCTACATGGATGTTATACCGGAACTTGCTTTCAAACCCGGCCTTTATATCCTGAAGGTCCCGGGAGATATCAAGTATGAAAGTGCTTCGGGGCTGGACCTCTTTTTTTGCCTTGATAAAGCCTTCGGCTTTCAATATGTTCAAAGCGATATCGTTGCTCTCAAGCACTTCCGGGTCCATCCTCAAAAAAAGAGCTCCGTGTCTTTTAGCTTCTTCTTTAACTGCTTTGACGAATCTCCCGATCTCGGACGGCGAATCAAAATCCATAAGAGGCCCTCTGGGCACATAAAAGAAACATTTTTTTATAAGAGGAAGATTTCTTTTCAGCATCAGCACCGGATGTTCGGCATCGAGCAGAAGCTTCACCGGTTCCCATCCGAAGCCCTCTTTCACTTTGCCCCATTCGTCACTTTGCAATATTTGGTCTTCGAGCTTCATGGTAAAATTCTAACACCGTGCCGATATAATGACAATGTTATAATAAGACCATGATCTTGGTCATAGATAATTACGATTCATTCACATATAATCTGGTCCAATACCTTGGGGAATTGGGCCGGAAGGTCGAGGTTTTCCGCAATGACAAGATCTCGATAGAAGGAATACGCTCGATGTCACCCGAAAAGATATTGATATCCCCAGGGCCGTGCACACCAAAAGAAGCAGGGATATCCATAGATGTCATCAAGTCTTTTTCCGGAAAGGTCC
>JAKLHX010000032.1 GCA_022709925.1 Candidatus Margulisiibacteriota bacterium | reverse complement strand
TTGAAAGTCTTACTCCCGGCGTCAAACAGCTCCGATCCAATCCTTATTTCCTGTCCCAAAGGGATCTTGAAATGTCCAATTTACTACTCAAACAGAGCGAAAAAACCGCTGTTCTTCTGGGAGGAGATCATCTCACAACTACGCCTGTCCGGTTGTCTGTTCCGCATGAGTACCGCTTTACAGGTATGGATTTTTGTTTCTGGAGGACCCTCGGAGTGAATCTTACGGAAGCTACTGCCTCTGATCCGAACCTTTTTAGCAGGATCATGTTTCACTACGTAGAATGGGCAGATAAAATAAACGTGATAGAAGATTCGCCGCTCAACTACTCAATATCTGGATGGCATGTAACTTCTGACGAATTAAAGCTCTGGGAGCTTCTTAGCTCGTCTCATACATAATTTCTCAAAACAATTGCGCCATGTAGGGATCGAACCTACGACAAGCTGATTAAGAGTCAGCTGCTCTACCAACTGAGCTAATGGCGCATGGATACCATAAAATTATAACATGGAAGAATAACATTTGAATTTCCGTGAGCAAGGTCCTATAATTTTAATCATGCCGTTCTATGATTATAAATGCAAGAAATGCTCTGGCATCTTTGAAGTGTCAAAAGGCATGAACGAAACTATCGAGGCAAAATGCCCCAAATGCGGCAGCACAAAAACTCAGAGGATATTCTCTCCTGTAAGGACAGTAAAAGGCGCCAAAGACATCATGGGCTCTTACGGCAGGGAAAACTCTTCGGGCTGCGATACATGTTCAAGCGGGGTCTGTTCGAATTGCAGCTGCAAATAGATATTATTTGGCCCCGAATTTGTACAAATGCTCCAATATAAAGACAGCAAGCGTCCCGCCTATCAAAGCAGTGACCGCCTGCGGGAGTCCCATCATAAAAGCAACGGCCTGTGAGACGCCAACGGAATATATCTTCCCGTCAAACACCGTAAGAGGCCTCAGCAAAAGCAGATTCACCGCGGCATAAAGCAGACAGAATTTCAACGCTGCGGCAAAGATCACGGCCGCCATCCTGCCTCTTCCCGCAAGGATATTATAAGAACTGACGAAGACCGCGTTGGAAACTGCGATGAAAGGAATCATCGCCATAAGAGTGATCGGAAGAACCCCGGAAAAAGCGGCAATTATAGGGGTTATCATGCCGAGCAGCATGGCTTTATTCGTTCCAAGTCTGTCCGCCACCAGTATAAGGATCATGTTTATGATTATCCCTGTTACCAGCTGGGGCATCTGTAAAAATATCACCACGGCCGCAAGCAATATTGACACTATTAATTTCACGATCTTCACCCAATCCAGATCGATATCGCGGACAAGTACATCGGCACTCATGATTTTCTCCTTTATCTGCGCCCGGGGTGATTCGAACCTGCCGGCCGGCAGGCACCCGGCCCTCTGCTTTCCCGCCTTAGATTCTTGTCCCCGACTGGGATCGAACCAGCAACCCTCAGCTTCGAAGGCTGATGCTCTATCCAATTGAGCTACGGGGACAACAGCCTCATACTAACATTCGTTTGCTGCGGGGTAAACTCCGGCAAATGCCATGCCCGCCATCGCTACGCTCAGGCGTTGCGGGCAGGTCTATCCAAATGAGCCCTGCCTGCCTGCAGGTACAGGCGCATCGAACAGATTATAGCAATTAATATTTGTCCCCGACTGGGATCGAACCAGCAACCTACAGCTCCGGAGGCTGTCGCTCTATCCAATTGAGCTACGGGGACACATGCTGACAAATGGATTTTAACACGGACAAACTGAAATTTTTCTCAAAAACCCTCGATAATTCATTGAGGTGTTTTTATGACAACAAGGGTTCTTTCTCACATTCCTTTCGACTCGCATACAATAGTCTCAAACGGTCAGCGTTTAGCAGCTTTTGGGGGACGATTCCTTCAAACCGCAAGACCAATTAACATGGAATCCTTGAATGAAGCATTGCACCAGCCCGGAGGAGACACAAGAATAGAGGTCACAAAAAGACAGATAGAAAGACTGTTCGATTTTTCCGAAGGACCAAACGAGAGATTCTTTATGACAAGTCTCGGGAGCCCTTACCATAAGGGAACGAACATTCTAGCTTTTTCATTCGGAGCAAATACCCCGGCAAACAGAGCGATTGCATCTCATATAGAGAATTTGGTGAGAGGGCAGTTCAAGCCACATGCGTTTAGGAATATTTTTGCCCAATGGGAAATAGCCGACGCTCTGTTTGATCGATCAATAGGAGGTCCCATTGAAGTCAACAGAATATCAATATCGCCAAATATAACTGATGGAAAGTCTGGATACCAAATAAAAAGCATACCGGAATTGGCCAAAACAGGCCTTATCCCTGGCGTTTCTTCAAAATCGACAGAAGAAAATGTTGAGAAAGCGATAGATCAAGCTCTGGCTGACCCTCTCATGTTTGAGAAACATTGGCAATACAGCTTGCCGACCAGTTCTTATTACCCCTCACAAATACCCGGGGACAGATTGCCATTGGAAAGTTCTCCAAAAAGAACGATAATAAACCTTTTTCATCATACAGGACCCCATAGAAGGGATCCGGAAAATGACCCGAAGATGCAGGAAGCTTTAATACAATTCAACATGGCAATATTGATGGCATTAGCACCGGAAACCGCATTAAGCTTTTACATAAATTCCGAAGGTGTTCTGGATAAATACCTCAATCTGTCAGACCCTGCTGCTCCTGTACATTTGGTAGCACAGGCTTGGCATGCACCAAGACTCGTTCAGCTTTGCAGAGAACGCGGCCTTAACCTGACAGGGGGATCATTCGTAGACATATTTTCAGATAACGACTCTCAAATATGGACAACTAATCCGTTCTCATGGCTGATAAAAGAAGCAGGGGTCTGGGCCAACAGACCGGAACTTTTCCCTGCCTAACGATCATCGAAAACTGAACTCGCAACCGCAGTAGTTTTGGAAATAAATATTATTGCGCTTTGCCAGGTCCCTGGTCTTTTTAGATCCGTCCTCTTTTTTAAAATCCACCGGCAAGAACCTTTTCTCGCTAATCCCCTTGCCTACTGTAGAAACAACATCAAAATCCTTATGGGGGCTTACCGTAAGCGTCGTGGTGATTTTTTTCAGGCCAAGCTCTTCGGCTTTCTTAAAAGTCTCCTCAAGCCTTATTCTGAAACAGATCTCGCATCTCTTGCCGCCTTCTTTTTCGCTCTCAAATCCGGCTATGGCCTTAAGCCATTCATTATGCAAAAATTCCCCTTCAATGAGCTCGATCTCCAATGTTTTTGCCATCTTTTTTGCGGCGCCGAGCCTCTTTGAATACTCTTCTTCGGAAGATATGTTGGGATTGAAAAAATACCCGACCACGCAATAGCCCTCGTCCCGCAGTTTTTGCACCGGCCAGCCGAGGCATACGCCGCAACAGACATGCAAAAGGACCGTGTTGCCTATGGGGGTGATTATGCTCATAATCCTTTGTTCTGAAAGATGCCGTTATAAAGTTTTTCGGCACCCGTTATTTTTTCAAAAACGAGCTGGACCACGCGGGCATTCTGTTTTATCCTAATGCCTGCCGGATTCTCCACGACAAGGATGAACTCGCTTTTCCCGGAAAAACCCGCGTCCCACACGCCGTTCTGGGTAAAAGCGCCCATCCTAAGAAGAGTGGTCCTTGTGAAGGCAAGCGCAGTCATGTCGCTAGGCATGTTCACTGTCTCATTCGTCATCACTTTGTATGCCCCTTTGGGGAGATCCCACCAGCCGTATCTATCCTTCGGGTCAGCCTTGACCGGGGCCAGTTCTTTACATTCTGGCATCTTCCTCTCTTTATTGGAGAAATCCACCGCACCCTGTCCGCAGAACGCGAATATTCTGCCGGCTGTCATATCAAGACCGTTCGGAGTAAGCTGTTTCTCAAGGTCTATATATCCGGTTACAAGCTCTTTTTCGCGGATCAGTCCTTCTATTTCAACGTGATTAAGCATCTTGTTCTATAAGTATCCCATGAAGTTGTTTTGAGATGTGCTCCGGTATGCGTTTCTTTTTTATCTTTGAGTCCACAAAAACAATAAGTGTCTTTGCACTCGCGATCTCTTTGCCGTTTTGATCTTTGATCTTGTGGACGAACCAGACCTTTACCCTGCCGACCTCTTCTATCCATGTCTTGATATCGAGGACATCGCCGTAATAAGCGGGGCTTTTGTAATCGATCTCCTGGCGTGCAGCGACGAACAATGTATCCTCTTTTCCGGCAAGCTCTTTCAGGGAGAACCCCAGCTGCTCAAAGACATCGGTCCTGGCTTCTTCGATATACTTAAGATAATTCCCGTAATAGACGACGCCTCCGCAATCGGTATCGTGATAATATATCTTCCTTTTATAGTTTGATAACGTCATTTTTCGCCACGATCTTTATGTTGTTCTTAGTGAGGACCTTTATGGCCTCGTCTATATTGTCGAACCGGAACACCATGAGGGCTTTATCCGTATGTTTTTCGACAAAGCCGTACATGTATTCAACGTTCACGTTGCTGTCCTCGAGCTCTTTCAATATACCGGCAAGACCTCCGGGCTTATCCTCCACCTCAACGGCGATTATCTCCGTCTGCTTTGCAACTATCCCGTTATCTTTTAATACTTTTATGGCTTTCTCGGGATCGTTCACGACCATGCGCAAGATCCCGAATTCATCGTTCTCTGCGATAGTCAGCGCCCTTATATTTATCCCGTTCTCCCCGAACAAGCGGCAGACCTCATATAAACGGCCTTTTTTATTCTCCAGAAAAACCGATATCTGTGATATCTTCATGTCGACCTCCTCTATATCGTCCTTTTGTCTATGATCCTCTTGGCCTTGCCTTCGCTTCTCGGGATCGAACGCGGTTCCACAAGCCTTACCTTTGCAAAAACGCTCAGGACCGACTCGAGCTCCTTTTGTATCTTGTGTTCGATACCCTGAAGCTTTTTCATTTCATCGGAAAAGAACTTTTCGTCCACTTCCACGTCTATCTCTATTTCATCAAGGCGGCCCGCTTTCCTGTCGACGATTATCTGGTAATGCGGCTGTACGCCTTCAACGCTTAGAAGCACATGCTCTATCTGCGACGGGAATACGTTTATTCCTCTGATTATTATCATGTCATCGGTCCTGCCCTTTATCTTGCTTATCCTCGGGGACGTTCGGCCGCAGATGCATTTTTGATGAGTAATGCTGACTATATCCCTGGTCCTGTACCTTATTAGAGGGATCGCCTGTTTTGTAAGGGTTGTGATCACAAGTTCTCCGCTTGCGCCTTCGGGTGCCGCCTCGCCCGTCGCGGGATCTATTATTTCAGGGTAAAAAACATCCGAGAAGATATGCAGCCCGTCTTTGTATGCGCATTCCTGCGCGACGCCCGGCCCTATTATCTCGGAAAGGCCGTAGATATCGGTCGCGAGCATGTTCCATTTATCCTCTATCTCATGCCTCATCGATTCGCTCCAGGGCTCGGCTCCGAACACACCTATCTCCCAGGAGCTCTTTCTCGGGTCCATCTTCATTTCGGCGGCATCTTCCAGCATATAGAGCGCGTAGCTAGGAGTGCATGCCAATATCCTCGGTTTAAAATCATTCATCAGCTTGAGCTGCCTTTTGGTCTGGCCTGACGAAGTCGGCAGCACGGAGAGCCCCATCTCAAGGGCGCCGTAATGCATTCCGAACCCTCCGGTAAAAAGTCCGTAACCGTAAGCTATCTGTATAGTGTCTTTCGGCAAAGCTCCCGCGCAACACAAAGACCTTGCCATCACGTTGGACCAAAGCTTAAGGTCTTGTTTAGAGTACCCGACCACGGTCGGATTGCCGGTGGTGCCGCTGGACACGTGTATCTCCGACAGGTCCTTCGAAGGCATCGAGAATAATCCGAAAGGATAGCTGTCCCGCATATCGTCCTTTACCGTGAACGGAAGCTTCCTTATATCATCGATCGTCTTTACATCAGACGGGATCAGGCCGATAGCATCGAACTTTTTCCTGTATACTGAATTGTTCTTATAAACATACTCAGTCAGTGCTTTTAAACGCTCGGACTGTATGTTCTTTAGGTCTGCCGGGGCCATGCATTCTATCTTTTCTTCCCAGATCATATCCGTGTCGACCTGCCTTCCAAGAAAATCCTTATGTTCTCATCCGTATGTTTTCCCTTAAAAACGGTCTTTATGGCCTCTATCCAATGTTCTTCGGCTATATCAAGATACCTCGAAAGAGCTCCGACCATGAACGTATTAAGGAAAAACCTGTTCTCTAAAGTTTTTTCTGAAATATCCAAATATTTTATCAGGTTTATTCCGGTTTTGCTAAGTTCAACGGCCATTTTATCAGCTTCGCTCCTGTCAAAAGGGACCAGAAAATCAACATGGCCTGTAATGGTAAGAGGAGAAAATACTCTTTTGCCGTACCTTACATGCGATTCAACGGAACCGCCTCTCTGTGCCATACCGTGCACTTCGGTTTTTTTCGCGTGCAGCCCGCTTTTCATTGCGGCAACGGCGCATATCTCCGCCGCTTTAAGGACTCCCTGTCCTCCTGTCCCGCAAAAAAGTATATCAGTTATCTTTTTAGTCATTTTTCAGTATCGCTCCGAAAGGGCACACATCGACACAAAGGTTGCAGCCCACGCATGTGACAGCATCTATGGAGACCGACCCGTCATCTTCTTTTTTGATGGACGGACAATCCAGCTTAAGGCACAGTCCGCATTTTTTGCATTTATCCATTAAAAACAAAGGAGCGGAACTTTTCCTTCTTTCTACCAGCCTGCACGGATATCTTGATATGATCACCGAAAGTTTGTCCTCGCCTGTTCTTTTCTTTATAAGGAATTCGAGTTCCTTGATCTTGAACGGGTCGATAACATCGACATTATCCGCTCCGGCCGCCCTGCAGATGTCTTCAAGAACAAGTTTTTTAGTCCTCTCGCCTTTTATGGTTATCCCCGTTGCGGGATGAGGCTGTGAACCCGTCATCCCCGTAGTGGAATTATCGAGGATGATCAAGACCGTATTGGTCTTATTGTAGGCCAGATTTATCAGCCCGGTGATCCCCGAATGCACAAATGTCGAGTCCCCCATTACGCCGACGACGTTCCTTCCGAGGACTTTGGTGAACCCTTCCAAAATAGTATCTCCGCTGCCCATGCACAGGCAGGTATGCAGAGCGCTCAATGGTGCGGAAGCTCCGAGAGTATAACAGCCGATATCCCCCGCGACGTTCAATTTAAGTTTATTCAGCACCCAAAACACGGGCCGATGCGAACATCCTGGGCACAACACTGGTTTTCTGGAAAGTTTTTCGGTGTGCTTTTTTTTATCTCCGGCAACTATCAAAGGGATATGCTCCGGCCGGAGCTCTCCCACTCTGAAGGACTCATCCTTTGTCTTTATCTTTATCCCGGCAATCTTACATTGCTCTTCGATGAAGGGCTCTAATTCCTCTATCACATAAACTGTCTTCACTTTTTTCACAAAATCCCGGACCTTCTCCTCGGGAAAAGGATAGCTCATGCCGAGCTTAAGGAAAGAAGCACCCGGATACATCTCTTTCGCGTAAAGATAGGACACTCCGCTGGTGATGAAACCGATCTTTTTGTCTCCCATCTCGACAGCGTTCAAAGAGGATGATCCGCTATATTTTTTTAGCCTTGCAAGACGTTTTTCAAGCTCTGCATGTCTTGCTCCGGCGTTCTTCGGCACCATGACATATTTCTCGAAACACGGCCGGTAATGTTTTTTTGCCTGCTCCTGCCTTTTCTCTACAAGCACGTTCTCTTTTGTGTGGGCGATCCTGGTAGTGAGCCTCAAGATGACCGGAGTATCGAACTTTTCGCTTATCTCAAAAGCTTTTTTCACGAACTCCTTCGCCTCAGAAGGAGAAGAAGGCTCTATCAAAGGGAGTTTTGCCATCTTTGCCAGAAGTCTGTTGTCCTGTTCGTTCTGTGAAGAATGGAGCCCCGGCTCATCGCAGGTAACGACGACGAACCCTGCATTTATCCCTGTATAAGCGGATGTCATTATAGAATCCATCGCTACGTTCAGTCCTACATGTTTCGCGGAAAAAATGGCCCTTACTCCTGCAACGGCACTGGAATAGGCGACTTCATACGCGACTTTTTCATTGACGGACCATTGGCAATCGACCTCGTCGAACTTTGACATGTATTCGAGTATTTCGGTGGCAGGGGTCCCCGGATAGGAAGCGGCTACTTTTACGCCTGCTTCATAAGCGCCCTGCGCAAGGGCTTCGTCCCCTGAAAGCAACGCATGAGGAGCATTAAGGTTATTTTTCACCGGCATATTCTCATAATATATTAGGCATCTCTAAGGTTCAAGTTCAGTCGCCCCTTATAAAGAGCATCTCCCATATCCTGTCTATGATATTGCCCTGCTGTTGCTTCAAATGCCTATGATCAAGCATCTCTTCGATGGTCACGAATTTATAGCCTTTTGACCTTAAATTCTCTATGGTAGCAGGCAATATATCGAGGGTCTTTTGTATCCCGTCGTGCATAAGGATTATCCCGCCGCTCCCCAGCCTGCTGTATATCCGCCACTTTATAGCTCCCTCGCTTATGCTCGCACAGTCCCCCGCATTGGCAGTCCAAAGCACTGTCGTATAACCGAGAGCTTCGGCTATGTCTATCACGGCCCTGTTGTAATTGCCCCCGGGCGGTCTGAAAAGATGAGGAGGCTTTCCGCAAAGGGCGCCGATCGTTTTTCCGGCAGCTTTTATCTGGATGAAAGCTTCCTGGGTAGACACGGCAAGCAGGTTCACATGGTCGTAAGTATGATTGCCTATAACGTGGCCTTGTCTTTTTTGCATTTTTACCAGATGAGGATATTTTTTGGCCTGTTTGCCCACGACAAAGAACGTGGCCTTGACGTTGTATTTTTTGAGTATATCAAGGAGCTCTCTTGTATATTTCGGATGCGGCCCGTCATCGAACGTAAGGGCTATTTCCTTGAGGTCAGGATTGCCTTTTATTATCTTATGATATCTCTTCCCGACGGCTTTTTCTTTCCTGTCCTGAAGCTGCAGTTTTACAAAGTCGGCATCTATTTCCTGTTTGGCGCTCTCCATAAAATCGCTTTTTGAGAATGCGGAAGCCCTTTTACGGTCGCGGCCGGCTTCACAAGAAAAATATGCGTTTGCGGCAAGAAAGACAAGGATAGCCCCTGCTATCGCGAACGCGATATATCTATTTTTGGGCATCAGCTTCATCAAAGAGAGATTTCGATCAGTTTTGCCTCGACACCGGAAACAAGCTTAAGCTTCCTGGTGAGTTCTTTTTTCTTG
>JAKLHX010000031.1 GCA_022709925.1 Candidatus Margulisiibacteriota bacterium | reverse complement strand
TGGAGAACGCTCCTAACGGGATAGCTTCCGCCAAAGCGGCGGGGATGTTCTGCTTCGCGGTTACAACATCGCTACCTAAGGATTATCTTAAAGGAGCGGATATAATAGTCGATAAATTGGAAGAGATAACGGGATATATCGACTCGTCTTGCTCCATCGGATAGTTATAATTTATTCAATGGCCCCGCGTTCTTGTTTTTTATGATCCTTTTGTATGCAAGCTCCGCGCTGATGAGGCACATCGGGACCCCTATTCCGGGATTTGTATTGCCCCCGGTGTAAAAAAGTCCTCCGACCTTTTTGCTGGTATTATCAGGTCTGAAGATGGCCGTTTGGAAAAGCGTATGCGCGAGCCCGAGCGCGCTCCCTCGGAAGCTGTTATACCTGTCCTTGAAATCTTTGACGCAGAAAATCCTTTTTACAAGTATCCTTTTATTCAGATCGGGGATCCCCATTTCTTTTTGTATGGTCGATATTATACGGTCGGCATATGTTCCAAGCTGTTCTTCGCTGTAGTCAAGGTCCGAAGCGATCGGTACGAAGACAAACATATTCTCTTTGCCTTCCGGCGCCACGCTCGGGTCTGTTTTGCTTGGCACGCATATATAGAAGGACGGATCATCCGGCCATACTGGACGGTCGAATATCTGAGAGAAGTTCTTTTTCCAGTCTTTTGAGAATATCAGGTTGTGATGGAGCGCGTTGTCGATCTTGCCTTCGACACCAAGATATAATACGAGGCCGGAAGGGGCAAGAACTCTTTTATCCCAGTACTTTTGATCGTAGGACCGGTCCTCTTCTGAAAGCAGGCTTGTTTCCGTGTGATGAAGGTCGGCGTTGGAGATGACTATATCGAAAGGGATCTCATCCCCTTTGTTTGTGGTGAGCCCCGTCACTTTCCCGTCCTCTGTATTTATTTTCGAGACAGGGGTGTTCAAACGATATTTTGCGCCATATTTTTTGCTTATATTTACCAATGCTTCGGTTATCTTATATATCCCTCCCTGCGGATAGAAGACCCCCATATTAAAATCCACGTGGCTCATTATGTTGTATATCGCCGGAGCATTATAAGGCGAGTTCCCCAGGAAGACGAGCTGATACTGAAGTAGCTTTTGTATGCGGCTGTCTTTTACATAGCGCTCCACATAGCTTTGCATTTTTGACAGGATGTTAAGCTTTAACCCCTCGATAATAAGGTCAAGGCTGAAAAAATCAAATATGGAGTCGTAGTTCTTGTATATGAACTTGTCCATGGCGATACGATAATGTTCTTCGGATTTTTTCATGTATTCCTTTATTTTTTTGAAGCTGCCTTTCTCAAGCTTCTCAAAAACGGGCGCGTCCTTTTCAAGGTCGGCAAAAAGATCGACCGTCGGGCCTTCGTCCTTGAAAAACACCCTGTAAGAAGGGTTCAGCTTGATAAGGTCCAGATGGTCCTGTATCTTTTCTCCGACCAAGTCAAAGAAATGCTCGAATACGTCCGGCATAAGATACCAGGATGGCCCCATGTCAAATAAAAACCCGTCCTTTTCAAAGATGCTGCAGCGTCCGCCGGGCTGTTCGTTCTTTTCAAAGACGGTGACGTCAAAGCCTTTTTTGCTAAGAAGGCATGCTGTTGCCAGTCCGCCTATACCCGCTCCTACGATAGCGACTTTTTTGTCTTTCATTTCCTTATAACCTCCTTTATCAACAGAAATACTTTTTCGGCTATATTGGTATGTGCTCTTTTCGAGAATATATCGTAGTCTTGCTTTTCTATTTTGTCCAGTATAGCTCCGTAAAGAACGGAAGCCATCCTGACAGCGAACTGTCCGTCTTTGTTGAGATAGGGGATGCCTTTTTCCGCTTCTTTATAGAGCTGTTTTGCTCTGTCGATCTCAAGCCTCATCAGCTTTTTAAAGTTATCTGATATATTATGTCCCTTTATGTCCTTTTCTGAAATGCCGAACCTTGCCATTTCATCCTGAGGGAGATATATTCGGCCCCTGTTCTCATAGTCTTCGCGTATATCCCTTAAAAAATTCGTCAGCTGCATGGCATAGCCGAGCATTTCCGCATACTTAAGCGCCTTTTTGTCGCTGAAGCCGATGATGTGCGACATCATAAGCCCGACCGCGGCGGCGGAACCGAACATATATTTTTTCAACTCGTCGTAATTTTGATACCTGGACCTTTCCGTGTCCATTATCATCGCGTCTATGAAGGCTTCGCTCAAAGAGTAGGGGATATCATATCTCCTGAATATCTTTGCGGAAGGATCAAGTATCGGGTCGTTGCTGGATCCGTTTTTATAAGCTTCTTGCCATTTTGTTTTCCATCCGTTAAGGTTTGCTTTTATCTCTTCCATGTCTTTACAGGAGGGATTGTCGACTATTTCATCAGGCATCCTGAAAAAAGCGTAAAGCACCTGTGTCGCCAGCTTCTTTTCTTTAGGGAAGAACAATGTCGCGAAATAATAGCTTTTGCCGAAGTTCTTCTGTATGCCGCGGCAGATGCGGGCATGTTCTTTTTTTATGTTGTTCCCGTCCATTTACAGTATTATAGATCATCGTGTTTGTCATTGCGAGGCTGTAGCGCCTGCTATATAATATCCACATGTCAAACTACATGACCGTGCTTTTGATCTCTGGGATATTCCCGCTTTTATTGAGTTTTTATCCCCCCCTAAAGTTTTACGGCGGCAGTAATAAGAAAGCCCTATCCCTTTCGATCTTATTGATCATTCTTATATTCGGCGCATGGGATGTCTTCGCGACATGGCGAGGACATTGGTCATTTGATCCTTCGGGTGTATGGCCGGTCAGGATAACAAACCTGCCTGTTGAAGAGGTCTTGTTCTTTGTCGTCATTCCTTTCTGCTGTCTGTTCACATGGGAAGTTCTCAAATATATAAGCGGATCGGTGAAAAGATGAAAGAGTATACTCTGCTTGCCCTGATATCGGTATTTGCCGCTATATACGCGGATACTGTGCTAAAGACAAGGTTGTTGAAGAACCCTTTGTTCTATTTTTTTCTCCTGGTCATAACAGGATTTAAACTTCTCGTGAACGGCGCCTTGACCTCAAAAATGATCGTGCAGTATGACCCTGCTTATTATCTGGGACTGAGGATAGGAAGCATCCCTGTCGAGGATTTCCTGTTCGGTTTCAGCATGGTTGTCCTGACCGTTGTCTTTTGGGAATATTTCAGGCGCAGGTTTAATGGCAATTGAAGTTAAATTGAAGCATATAATTATTTCTTTCATCCTCGCATCCTATTTCTTGGTGAGCTCCGGCGTTTGCAGTGTCAAATATAAGAACATAAATATAAATGGGGTGCCGTTCAAGCTTGAAGTGGCAGATTCTCAGGAAGAACGTGAAACAGGCCTTTCAGGAAGAGTATTGAAGCAGAACGAAGGCATGCTGTTCGTATTTGAAAGGCCCTGCCGTCCGGCTTTCTGGATGAAAGGGGTCCTTGAGCCGCTAGACATCGTTTGGATAGACGACGAAAAGAAAGTTGTCGGTGTTTTAGAGCGCCTGCCTGTTTGCCGCGGAGATGACTGCGATATCTACAGGCCTTCTTCAAAGATATGCTACGCGATAGAATTAAAGGGAGGGATATCGGGGGCCCTCAAGCTTAAAACCGGACAAGTTCTGGATATTTGACCGGCGGGAATACAAAAGGAGATGCTATGAGATTGATCGCGCTTTTAAGAGGGGTGAATGCAGGGAAGCTGCGCCGAGTTGATATGAAAAGGCTTAAGGCTCTTTTTGAGTCGCTCGGATATTCGGACGTTTCAACGTATATCAATTCCGGGAACGTTATTTTTGAATCCGGTAAAAAGCCGTCGGTCATCCGCAGGGAAATAGAATCCCATCTTAAGAAGGAATTCGGATTTTTTATTCCGGTGCTGGTAAAGACCTCGCGGGAGATGCAAAAAATATCAAAGGCTATACCGGAAAAATGGGAGAATGACGCGGAACATAAGTCTGATGTTGCCTATCTGTTCGAGGAGATCGACCATAAGAATATCATCAATGAACTGCCGATAAAAAAAGAATATATGAACATTCGCTATGTTAAGGGCGCTATCTTTTGGAATGTTCCCAGGAAGGATTATAATAAAAGCCATTTGAACAAGATCATCGGCCACAAGGCTTATCAATTAATGACCATCAGGAATGTGAATACGGCCAGATTCATAGGCGGACAGAAATCGGATATTTAGTATGCCTGAACATTCCTTATTGCGTAAAATCTGTTAAAATTACATTATCGGTGGAGGGGTGTCCGAGTGGTTGAAGGAGCTCGCCTGGAAAGCGTGTATACGTGAAAGCGTATCGAGAGTTCGAATCTCTCCCCCTCCGAATTTTACTCAAGCCTTTTGACAAGCACATTGAACGGTCTTTTTTTAGGGGATGAAGATTCCTTTTCGGGATAACCCGCGCAGATGATCGCCATAAACTCTCCCTTGGGTTCCCCGAGGAATTCAAGGACCTCGTCTTTTATCAGGAACATTATGCCGAGCCAGACCGTAGATATGCCCATAGAGGTCGCGGCTATCAGAAGGTTCTCTACCGCCGCTGAAGAGCTTTGGATCTCCATGGTCCTGAAAAAATCCTTTACGCGCGTGTCTTCGAGCTGAAAGAGCTTGCTGCCGTGTTCTATAAGTTCCCCGGAATTGGCCACAGCTATCACGACAGGAGCGCTCACGATGCTACGTGCGGCCATCCGCAAAAGCGCGGCCGAAGCCCTCGGAAAAGAATGAGACCTTGAAGTTATCAGGTCAGCCAGCTCGGTCTTTTTCTGTCCTTTTATCACTATGAATTTCCACGATTGCTGATTGTGCGCGGAAGGAGCCTGATTTGCAGCCTCAAGCATTTTATTCAGGTCGTCTTCGGTGACAGGTCTGTCTATGAAAGTCCTTGTGCTATGCCGCTTTGATATTATGTCCAATGTTTGATTCACAAGCTAGATTATACACTAAAAATAAATGCTATTCGTATCTGAGAGCTTCTATGGGCAGGAGTCTCGCGGCGCGGCGGGCCGGCCATAAACTGAAGACTATTCCCGTGAATATAGAGAAGCTGAATGCCAGGATCACGGACCCTCCGGACACAAGAGTGTTCCATCCGAAGATCGCGGACATGATCATGGCTATTGATGTGCCGAATAAGATACCGATTATCCCTCCGATGAGGCATATCAGAGTGCCTTCGACCAGGAATTGCGTCATTATGTCGGAGTTCTGCGCTCCGAGGGCTTTTCTGAGCCCTATTTCTCTCGTCCTTTCCATGACTATGACGAGCATTATATTCATTATTCCGATCCCGCCGACCAGAAGACTGACCGCAGCGATCGAGCCGAGAAGATAGGTGAGGGTCTGGATAGTTTCGTTCATCGCTTTTTGTATATCTGCCATGTTCCTGACGTCTATTTGTTCGTATTGTGATTCCTGAAGCCTGTGGAGCTTGCCCAGCGTCGCAGGGATAGCGGCTTCGATCTCGCTTAAGACTTCCGGATTTTCGGCCTGTACGTCGAACCGGTTTATGTAGTCGGTCCCTATAAGCCGGTACATGGCCGTGGTCACGGGAACTATTATTTGGTCGTCCATGTTCTGAAAACCGGCGGAACCTTTTTCCGGGAGTACTCCTACGACCTGAAAATTTATCCTGTTGATCCTAATGCTCTTTCCGATCGGGTTCTCTTCAAGGAACAGTTCTTTTGCGACATTCGATCCTATGACGGCTACTTTCGCCCTGGTAGCTACTTCTGATTTTGTGAAGAACCTTCCGTTCGCCGGGACGGAGTCTTTGATCGATTGATATTCGGTTTCAGTGCCTACGATGCTAGTCCTCCAGTTGCGCCCGCCATAAACAGCCTGTGCGCTGCCGTTCACATAAGGGATCGCGTTCTTTACTCCTTCGATCTTTTTCAGTGCAGCGAGGTCCTCAAAATTGAACCTTGTTACGGCATCGGACCCAAGGGATATCCCTCCGCTCCTGCGGCTGGTGCTTACCATAAGGAGGTTCGTCCCGAGGTTTGAAAGGCTTTTTTCCACCGCTGTTTTCGCACCGGTCCCTATGGCAAGCATTGCTATGACCGCGGCAACGCCTATCATGACCCCGATTATCGAAAGGAAGGACCTTAGCTTATTCGCCTTGAGAGAAAGAAGAGCTTCCTTTACATAGTTCTTTATGCTGTCGGGAGAAATGCTCAACCCGTTCTTCTTTTTGCCGAATTCGGTGTTGTAAACGGTCTTCCCCGGTTTTACGGATGCCTGTATCTTATCGTCAATTATCTGTCCGTCTTTTAATACAAGGACCCTTGTAGCGTATTTTGCAAGGTCCGGGTTGTGCGTCACCATTATTATCGTGTTGCCGTTCTTGTTGAGTTCGACAAGCATGTTTATTATGTCTTCGGTGGATTTTGAATCAAGGTTACCTGTAGGCTCGTCGGCTAAGATCACCAAAGGGTCGTTCGCTATGGCGCGGACTACCGCGACCCTTTGCTGTTGGCCGCCGGATATCTCGGTGGGAGAGTGACGCAATCTGTCCGCCAGTCCGACGCGTTCCATGAGCGACGCGACCTTTTGCCTGCTTTTTTGCGTTATCCCTTCAGGAGAATATATGAAAGGCAGAAGTACGTTCGTCAAAATATCCAACCTAGGAAGCAGATTGAAGCTTTGGAATATGAACCCGAAAAATCTGTTTCGCAGCATCGCTGCTTCATGGTCCGGGAGTGCGGATATCTCTTTGCCGTTGAGCTTATAGGATCCTCCGTCAGACCTGTCAAGCATCCCCAGGATAGCTAAAAGGGTGGACTTGCCTGAACCTGACGGTCCCATCAAAGCCACGAACTCTCCCTGTTCTATCTTCAGGTCTATGCTTTTAAGCGCTTTTACCGCTATGTCTTTGCCGACGGCATATGTTTTTGATATGCCTGAAAGGTCTATTAGCGCCATATTATTTTTTATTGCCTCCGAACATGCTCGGGGGACCGCCTCTTCTATTTGAAGAGAAATATTGTTTTGAAAGTTTGGCGTCCGGGATTATGACCGTATCGCCTTCTGACAACCCTGAGATTATTTCCGTGTTAGTCCCATCGTCGGTGCCTGTTTCGACTTGGGAGGCATTTATTTTTCCGTCCTTGCTTTCCGACAGCACATAGGATGCGCCCTTGAATTTCTTTATGGCGTCTGACGGGAGAAGGAGCGCGCTGGAGTTATCGCTCAGTATGAACTTTGCTGAAGCGCTCATGCCTGATTTGAAGAATGAAGGGACCTGCGAAGGGATGACGTCCACTTCATATATATTCACGTTGTTTATGGTCTCCGACTCATATGCTATGTGTTCGACAGTGCCGTTTATTTCCTTGTTAGGATACGCGTCAAGGGTCAATATGACCTTCTGTCCGTCGGATATCTTTCCTATGTCGGTCTCATCCACTTGGGCTTTGACTATCAATTTATCGGCCATGACGATTATCGCGTCGCTGACCGTCACGGATTGCCCCGGTTCCACGCTCCTCTTGATTATGAAACCTGAAAGAGGGGCTATCACCGGAGCCGGCCTGTATACTTCTTCCCAATATTTAAGTTCGTCAGCCCCTTTTGCTCTGGCCGCGTCGATCAGTGTAGCCCTGTCGGAGGAGCTCATCCATGCTATCGTTTGTCCCTTAGCGACGTTATTGCCTTCTTTTACCAGCACTTGTTCCACGCGTCCTCCGATAGGGGGCTTTATCTCAAGGCGATTCCTTGGGACGACTTCGCCTACGGTCGTTATCGCCGTTTTTATCGAGCCCTTTTGGACTATTGCTTTCTTAATGTCCTGGTCTTTGCTTTTCGCGCACGAGGATACCATCACCGCCAGGATCAATACCGGTATAAGTCCGAACTTTTTCATTTTATCCAACCTCCATATGAATTATGCCAAGCGGCTTCGGCAATGAACGACTCTTTCTGTGTAAGGAGCAAGTCCTTTTCGGCGGCTATATAGGAATCTTCCGTGCGGTTCCATTCATCATAGGTCATAAGCCCGTTCACGTATTTTGTGCGGGCTATTTTTGCCCTTTCTTCGGATGCCTTAAGGTACAGGTTCTTTACGTTAAGGGATTCGGCCTTATTGAGGAAATTGTTCCGCGCCGATCTTATTGAGTAAACCAGGTCCTTCTTGTTTTGTTCAAAAGACTGCCTGGCCTTTTCCTTTTCTATTTCTTTTATGACCTTTTCTACGATATTTGCGCCTCCGGTAAAGAACGGATAGGAAAGATTCAAGGACCATGACTTGGAATCCGATTGCGGTGGCCAGTCGGACCCTGACCGGCTTAAATTGCCAGACAGTGAAACGCTTGGAAGCAGTCCTGACATGGCTTCGTCGGCCGCTATTGCCGCCGTGTCGAATGTATATTTGTAAATGGCGTAGGAAGGGCTTGATTCTGAGATCTTAAGGACGCTTGCATCTTCCGGATTTGTTACCTCAATGCTCAGGTTCTCGGTCCTTGCTATGTCTTTCCCTGTTAATTGCGAAAGCTTGATCTTTGCCAGTTCAAGAGCTCTTTTTGCCTGTGAAATGGATGTCTTCGCGCTTTCCACGTCAGCGAGCGTGAGCATGAGGTTGCCCCGGTCTTCTTTTCCGCTTTCATACAGCAGGCTTATCAGTTTTGCGTTCTCTTTGCGCCTTTTAAGTATGCTCTCCTGAAGTTGCAGGTCTTTCTCGGCCACAAAAAGGTTAGTGAAGGCTACTCTTACATCATAGAATACATCGGATGTTCCCTGTATCAGGTTCGCTTTAGCGTATTCCATCTGCGCGTATGCTTTGCGGGCAGCGTTAATGTTCCCGAACCCCCTAAAAAGCGATTGTGAGGCCGACAGTCCGTAGGAAGAATTTTTTGTCCTTGAAGATGATGCCGTTCTGCTCTCCCCGTATGAGACGGATGTGGAGAGTTGCGGCAGAAAAGAGGTCAGGCTCTTTTTATAGGACCATTCGTAAGCCTCGAGGTTCTTTTCAACGCTTTTTAATTCGTTGTTGTTCTTTTTTGCCAGCGAAAAGACGTCCTGCCATGTTTCGGCGTTTGATGCCGTGTTCAGGGAGCATGCCGAGCATACTGCCGCGACGAGAAGGATTATATGTTTTTTGTTCATCCGTACTATTCTATCCTAAAAAATGCGATATTTTAAGCCCTTTTTATATTAAACAAGCTGTCATGCATGAAAGTTCCGTATCCTTGCCGGATGAAATATTGCATAAGACCGGGAGTTTTGCTAGTATTTACATGCGAACATAAATGGATTACTCACTTTTCGTTAATATGCCCCCGGAACTCGGGATTTTTCTTGTCTCGATGGTCCCCATAGGGGAGTTGAGGGTTGGCATCCCTCTCGCTTTGACCGTATATCACATGAGCGTCCTAGAAAGCTACATTATATCGGTTGCCGGGAACATGTTCCCTATAATATTCGTGCTCATATGGCTCGAAAAGATCTCAGAGTATTTGATAAAAAAGAGCTCTCTGGCAAGGCGGTTTTTTTCTTGGCTTTTTGCAAGGACCAGGCATAAGTTCACCGGGTCATATGAGAAATGGGGAAGCCTTGCATT
>JAKLHX010000030.1 GCA_022709925.1 Candidatus Margulisiibacteriota bacterium | reverse complement strand
ATTTTTCGACTTCCGGACGGACCAATTTTGAAACGGACTTCCCGCTCCTAAGCCGGTTCCTTATTTCGGTAGAAGAAACGGCCTTTTTCACTTCTATGACGAATATCTTGTCTTTGTTCATCGCGAGCGGAGGGAACTTTATAAGTCTTTTGAACGTCCTTATCTTGGACCCCGGTCTTGTCGCCACGATGAACTCGCACATCTTGAAAAGTTCCAGAGGCTTTTTCCAGCTCAGTATGCTGTTTATAGAATCCAGGCCCATCACATAAAAGAGCTTTGTTTTTTGTCCGAGCCTTTTTTTCAATTTACTGAAAGTGTCTATGGCATATGAATATCCGTCCCTGTTTATCTCGATCTTCGAGAGCTTGTATCTTTTGTTCCCCTTTATCGCAAGCGCGACCATTTTAAGGCGGTGGTTCTTTGAGGCGAGGTCTTTCGTGCTCTTATGCGGCGGAAGTCCGGTAGGCACGAACAGGATATGATCGAGGCCGAATTCTTTTAAGGATTTTTCGGCAAGTAAGATATGCCCGTTGTGTATGGGGTTAAAGGTCCCTCCGAGGATGCCTACTTTTTTCATTTCCTGACCTGTCCGTTCCCCTGTACTACGTATTTGTAGCTTGTAAGCTCTTTTAACCCCATAGGGCCTCTTGCGTGAAGTTTTTGAGTTGATATGCCTATCTCGGCCCCGAGCCCGAACTCAAAACCGTCGGTGAACCTTGTGGATGCGTTTACGTATACCGCCGCGGAATCTAAACGGGAAGTGAACTTCTCGGCTTCTTTTTTATTCTTAGTGATCATCGTTTCGCTGTGGTGCGAGCCGTACCGGCTTATGTGTTCTATCGCTTCATCTGTATTTCGGACGATCTTTACCGCGATGATCAGGTCAAGATATTCGGCGTACCAGTCATCTTCAGCCGCTGATCTTATGCCGGGAAGTATCGCTCTCGTTCTTTCGCATCCGCGGATCTCGACCCCTGCATTTTTAAGTCTTTCCGCTATCTTTGGCAGGAATGCTCCCGCTATTTCTTCATCTACAAGAAGGGTCTCGATCGCGTTGCATACCGAAGGCCTCTGGACCTTTGCGTTGAACACGATCTCTTCCGCCATCTTAAGGTCCGCGGTCCTTTCCACATAAGCGTGGCAGTTCCCGACGCCCGTCTCTATAACGGGGATCCTGGAATTCTCTATGACCATGTTTATAAGGCCTGCGCTCCCGCGAGGGATCACGCAGTCTATATATTGTTTTTTCGAAAGAAGTTCTTTTACGTCTTCTCTGTCTGTAGTTCCTATCAGGCTTATCGCCCCGTCAGGGATCCCTTTTGAGTAAGCTGCTTCGGCTATGATGCCCGCTATCGCTATGTTGGAGTTTATTGCGTCAGACCCGCCCTTCAGAACTACGCAATTCCCCGCTTTTATGCAAAGGACCGCTGCATCCACTGTGACATTAGGCCGCGACTCGTATATTATTGCGATGGTCCCGATGGGGACCCGGACCTTTTTTATCTTTAGGCCGTTAGGTCTCTTGAAGTTCTCGATGACCTCTCCGACGGGATCCGGCAGGGACACAACTTGTTCGATTCCTTCTATCATCGAATCGATCCTTTTATCGTTCAGGGTCAGCCTTTCGATCAAGGCTTTAGAAAGCCCCTTTTTTATCCCTGCCTCTATATCTTTTTTGTTCTCGCTTAATATATGTGTGCGGGCTTTATCAAGAGCCGCGGCGATACCTTTTAAGGCTTCATTCTTTTGTTTTGTTCCCAATACTGCCAGATGTCCGGCAGCATCATGGGCCTTCTTACATTTATTCTCTATTTCGTTGTTCATATGATCACCATATTGTTCCTGTGGATCACTTCATCGCTGTGGAGAGCTCCTAGCACATTTTCCGCATCTGAAGAGTTCTTGCCCTTGATTTTTGAGATCTCTTCACTGTCATAATTCGTGATCCCTCTTGCTATTTCGTGTGATGACGGATCCGTTATGCTGACCACGTCGCCGCGGAAGAATTTGCCTTTAACGTCTTTTATGCCTACCGGCAAAAGGCTTTTTCCGTGTTCGACCAGCGCTTTTCTTGCACCGTCGTCAACCGCGACCTTCCCCGAAGGCTTTTTGCCGCTCATCAGCCATCTTTTTTTGCTCTCTATCTTTGAAGGCTTTGGCACAAAGACAGTGCCGATATCTTCGCCGCTGACTATCTTTGACAATATGTCTATTTCTTTGAACCCTGCGATCACGGTCGGGATCCCTGCCGCAAGCGCGGTCTTTGCGGCAGATATCTTTGTGATCATTCCTCCCGTCCCGTACCCAGAGGTGGATCCTCCGGCAGCCAGTTCGATATCTTTGCTTATTTTGTCGACGACTGAAATGACGCTGCCTTCTTTAATGAACCCTTCCACATCGCTGAGCATTATCAACAGGTCTGCACCCATGAGATTTGCCACTAATGCGGACATGGTATCGTTGTCCCCGAACTTTATTTCGTCGACGGACACGGTATCGTTCTCGTTTATTACCGGGACAGCGCCGAAACTAAGGATCTGGTCTATGGTGTTCCTTGCGTTTATATACCTGCGCCTGTGTTCAAGCGCGTCCCTTGTGAGAAGCACCTGGCCTATGAGGATCCCATGTTCAAGGAAGCTTTGCTCGTATTCTTTCATCAATATCCCTTGCCCTATGGCAGCAGCCGCCTGCTTTTCCTGGATCGTCGAGAGGGATCTTGACCCCAGCTTGTCTTTGCCTGCGGCAATGGCCCCGCTCGTCACGAGCACGATCTTTTTGCCGAGTTTTTTGGAAAGGCCGGATATCTCTGAGGCTATCTTTTTGAAATTGGACGAGTTCAATCTGCCGGAAGAGTCAATCAATGAGCTGCTTCCGACTTTTACAACGATAAGTTTTGAACCGGAAAGCGATTTTCTTGAAAAAGCACCCATTTGTAAGAATTATAATTCATTTATCAGGGGAATACAAACAACAGATGAGGATTAGCTTCTTACGTGTATCTTGTTGCCTACAAATTCGACCTTCCCGTCGTTAAGGGCATATATCGTATCGTCTTTGCCGATGCCCGCGCCCATGCCCGGGAGGAATTTTGTGCCGCGTTGCCTTATTATTATAGAACCTGCGCTGATCATCTCTCCGCCGTAAGCTTTTACTCCGAGCCTTTGGCCCGCAGAATCGCGTCCGTTAGTAGATGTACCCGCGCCTTTTTTATGTGCCATTTTTTATTTCCCCTATTACTTATATAGAAATTTTTTCCACGAGAAGCCTGGAATATTTCTGTCTGTGTCCGGTCTTCTTGTGATAATTGCTTTTGCTCTTATATTTGAAAATGACGACCTTTTTGTCCTTTACTTCTGGGTCCACGACCGAACATTTGACGGCCGCGTTCTTCAAATATGGAGTGCCGATATGGACTTTTCCGTCATCGGACACCATAAGAACCTTGTCAAGGGTTATCTTTGCTTCCTTTTCGGCCTCGAGAAGCTCGACATCTATTACGGACCCCTTTTCCACTTTATACTGCTTGTTTCCAGACTCTATTATTGCGTACATGATACTATAAATATACCAAAACACGGGCGACTTGTCAATGAGAGCTAACTTTGATATAATTTTGTTCGTACGACCGTGTAGTGGAGGTGATGCCATAGCTGCAAAAAATTATGTGATGAACGAGATGATCCGGCATAAAGAAGTCCGGGTCATAGACAGTGACGGATCCCAGGTAGGAATTTTGCCGACCCAAGCCGCGATAGCAAAAGCTTATGAAAAGGGAATGGACCTGATTCTTATCGCTATCGACGGAAGCCCCCCAGTTTGCAGGATAGCCGATTTTGGGAAACTTAGGTACGAACAGGTAAAGAAAGAGAAAAAGTCTAAGAAGGCGACCAAAGGCGGGCATATAAAGGAAATTAAGCTGTCTGCCAAAATCGGCGACCATGATTTTCTGGTAAAGGCCGACAGGGCCAAAGAGTTTTTGGGTAAAGGGTATAAAGTGAAAGTGTCTTTGATGTTCAGGGGAAGAGAGATGACCCATCCGGATGTCGGAAGGCGTCACCTGGACAGGATGATCGGAGAACTTAGCGAATTCGGCAAACCGGACAATCCGTACACTTTCGAAGGCCGCAATATGATCCTTATAATCTCGCCGAAATAATTAAAAAGAGTAGAAAGGTAAAATATGCCAAAGATCAAGACAAGGAAGGCTGCAGCAAAAAGGTTCAAGTTCACTTCAAAGGGCAAGATAAAGCGCGGCAATGCCTCAAGAAGACATCTTTTGGAATCTAAATCACCTTCCAAAAAGAGACATATGGGCAAAGATTCTATGGTCAGCAGGGCCGATGAAGCAAGGGTCCGCAGCATGCTTCCGCAGTAAAAAATAATCAGCAAGAAAGGCGATTTAAATGGTAAGAGTTAAAAGAGGGAACACGGCAAGGCAGAGAAGGAAAAAGGTCCTAAAGAGAGCAAAAGGGTTTAGAGGGTCGCTGCGCAGGCTTTATATTTCGTCAAAACAGGCCGTCTACCATGCCCTTAAATATTCTACCCGCGACAGGCGCGACAGAAAGGGCGATTTTAGGACGCTTTGGAACGCAAGGATCAATGCGGCAGTAAGGAAGCACGGGCTTTCATACAGCAGGTTCATCGACGGACTAAAGAAAAAGAACATACTTATAAACCGAAAGATGCTTTCAGAGATGGCTATTTCCGACAAGGCTTCTTTTGCTCAGATCGTGGAGCTTGTAAGAGGGAAATGACCTTATGATCCCGATGGAAGTAGGCGGAATAGGGTTTGACCCGAGAAATTTTTCTCCACTCGTCCTTTTAAAAGATAAGGACGAGCTCAATTTTTTGCCTATATGGATAGGTATATTCGAAGCCACGGCCATAGCCATGGAAATGCAAGGGGTCACTCCTCCGCGTCCGATGACACACGACCTTATTAAAGAACTGATAGAGAAACTCGGCGCAAAAGTCTCCAAAGTAGTGATATCGGACGTCAAAGACGGGACCTTTTACGCGAACATAGAAATAGACGATAAGGACGGAAAGAAGATCGTCCTTGAATCGCGGCCGTCGGATGCTATAGCCATTGCCGTAAGGTTCAGCGCTCCTTTGTTCGTTGCTGAAGTGGTGATGATGCAGTCCAAGCTCGTCAATGCCGAAAAAGACGCCGAAGAAACAAAGAAATTCAAAGATTTTATCGACAACATGCGCCCCGAAGACTTCAACCAGTATTACAAGAAAGACTGAATCACATGGGCGTGGTAGGGATCGAACCTACGACCTCTTCCGTGTGAAGGAAGCATTCTACCACTAAACTACACGCCCTAAAGAAGATGGTGGGCGCGGTAGGGATCGAACCTACGACCTCCTCGGTGTAAACGAGGCATTCTACCATTGAACTACGCGCCCATTATAAAAAAGCCCCGCTTTTACTGCAGGGCTTTTTATTAGAATCTTTGCCGCGGACTACATTCTGTTGTAGCCTCTGCCGCCAGATCTTGAGTCTCTTCTGCCGCCGCCATCAGAGGATTTAGGCTTGGCTTCATTGACAGTGATTTCCCTGTCATTGAGCTTGTAGCCCGCCATCCCTTGAATAGCCTTGTCAGCAGCTTCGTCATCCATATCAACGAAACCGAAGCCTCTGGACCTGCCAGAGAACTTGTCGGTTACTATCCTTGCCGAAATCACATTACCAAATTGTGAAAAAATGGTCTGTAATTCAGACTCGGACGTTGACCATGGCAAATTTCCAACGAAAATTGTTTTGGCCATTTAATCGGATCTCCAAATTTTTTCTGTTGCTTAATGGCCTACAATTCGAACAAGCGGCTTGTGGGCAGCGAGTCCAAATCAACGATCCAGGCTACAGTCCCCGTGGATCATTATGTATCAAACATCCGACCATTAAACCTCGACCTTTAACCTTTTGTAATTATACCATATATACGGCATTTGCAAGCCTTTTCGTCCTTTATCATCCATGCGTGATATAATCAATATATGTTCGACAAATTGAACAAAGACATCGTTTCTTCCATGAAATCCGGAGATAAGGACAGGCTCGAGACGCTGCGTATGATGAAATCCCAGATCCTCAAGGTTAATGCCCGGGGGGACCTTCCCGAGAAGGACCTTATAAAGATACTTCAGAACTATGCAAAAACCCTGAAGGAATCGATGGATATCATGTCAAAACACGGCAAAACGGCTGATGTAAGCAAGCTGGAGAAGGAACTTTCCGTAGTAGAGGAATATACGCCTAAAATGCTCGGAGAAGAAGACACAAGGAAGCTCGTGTCAGATACCGTATCTTCTTTGGGGCTGACCTCCATAAAACAGATGGGGCTTTTGATGAAAGAGATAACAAGCAAAAGGAACGATGTCGACGGCGCTTTGGTCAGAAAAATTGTTTCGGAGATCCTCCAATAGATAAAACAACCTATCTTCTCGGCATGGAAGCATATGAAATAAAGGCCCTGGTCGAAAAAATGGGGCTTAAGAAGTTCCGCGCGTCCCAGATAATCTCCTGGCTTTATAAGAACCCGGTCCTGGACATAGACTCCATGAGCAACGTCCCTTTGCAGGACAGAAAGATGCTCAAGGAGAGAGCGGATATATCGGGGTTGGAGCTCGTTAAAAAGACGGATTCTTCGGAACGCCACACATCAAAGTACTTGTTCAGGGCGCACGACGGAGCTCTTATTGAAACGGTAAAAATAGGTTCCGGAGATAAGATCACGATCTGCGTATCTTCGCAATCCGGATGTGCTTTGGGCTGCTTGTTCTGTGCTACGGGAGCGAACGGATTTTTCAGGGACCTCTCAACGGCGGAGATCATAGGCCAGGTCACATATCTAATATCCACCGAGAAGATCAAAATAAACAATATCGTTTTTATGGGGATGGGAGAGCCTCTTTTGAACTATGAGAACGTGATAAAAGCCATCAGGATAATGAACTCTCCCGACAGCATGGGCATCGGCATAAGAAGGATAACCGTTTCCACTTGCGGATTGCCGAAACAGATCAGGAAGATCGCAGGAGAGGGTATGGATTTTAATCTTGCGGTATCCCTGAACGCCCCAAACAACCAGGAACGTTCCGATCTCATGCCGATAAACAGGAAATTCCCTATTGAAGAATTGATGAAAGCGGTTGACCACTACATACAGAAGACCAACAGAAGGGTCACGTTCGAATATATTCTCATAAGAGGAGAGAACGATTCCATAAAGGACGCAAGAGAGCTCGCTGAGCTCTTGTCCGGAAAGCTTTGCCACGTGAACCTGATATCCTTCAACAGGGTTAAAGGCTGCGATTTTGGGCCTGCAAGCGGCGAGAGGATAAATCTTTTCTATCAAATATTGGCCAACAGCGGAGTAAATGTTACAATTAGGAAGAGCAAGGGTTCGGACATTTCCGCGGCCTGCGGACAATTGGCCGGCGCTTGCATCAAATGAATCCAGAGCGCTGGGGTAGCTCAGTTGGTAGAGCACGTCCTTGGTAAGGACGAGGTCACCGGTTCAATCCCGGTTCCCAGCTTATTTGCTCAAAGCATGGTTGACGGCCAAATTTATGTATACTATAATTGAGCATATCTAAAAAGATTTAAGGAGGACACACTATGGCTCGAGAAAAGTTTGACAGGAAAAAAACCCACATAAACGTAGGAACGATAGGACACGTCGATCACGGTAAGACGACACTTACATCGGCAATAACCAAAGTGTTGTCGGCAAAAGGCATGGCTAAAGCAAAGGCCTTTGATGAGATCGACAGCGCCCCGGAAGAAAAAGCAAGAGGTATCACCATTGCTATCGCCCACGTCGAGTATGAAACAGACACAAGGCACTATGCCCATATAGACTGCCCGGGACACGCCGACTATGTCAAGAACATGGTCATCGGTGCCGCTCAGATGGACGGTGCTATCCTTGTAGTAAGCGCTGCGGACGGGCCCATGCCTCAGACAAGAGAGCATATCCTCCTTGCCAGACAGGTCAACGTCCCCAAAATGGTAGTGTTCCTCAATAAGATCGATATGGTCGACGATAAAGAGCTGATAGATCTCGTTGAAGTCGAGATCAGAGACCTTCTTAAGAAATATGAGTTCCCGGGAGACGAGATCCCGATCGTAAGAGGTTCGGCTTTGAAAGCAATGGAAGCCGCGACCCCGGACAGCCCGGATGCAAAATGCATATTTGATCTTATGGCCGCTCTCGATTCATATATACCTGAACCGAAGAGAGACCTTGATAAACCTTTCTTAATGGCCATCGAAGACGTATTCACGATCACCGGAAGAGGAACCGTAGGTACCGGAAGGATCGACAGAGGCAAGGTAAAGGTCGGCGACGAAGTAGAGATCCTCGGTCTCGGCAGCCACAAGAAGAGCGTGGTCACAGGTATAGAGATGTTCAGAAAGACCCTTGACGAAGGGCTTGCCGGAGATAACGTCGGCATCCTTCTCAGAGGCATAGAAAAAGAAGACCTTAAAAGAGGCCAGGTGGTCGCTAAACCGGGTTCGATCAAGCCGCACAAGAAATTTGACGCCCAGGTCCTCATTCTTACAAAAGAAGAGGGCGGAAGGCATACGCCGTTCTTCCCGGGATACAGGCCGCAGTTCTATGTGGGAACGATGGACGTTACCGGAGAGATCAAGCTTCCTGCCGGAGTAGAGATGGTCATGCCCGGAGATAACATCACCATGGGCGTTGAGCTGATAACCGATATAGCGATAGAAGAAGGTATGAGATTCGCTATCAGGGAAGGCGGGCATACGGTAGGGGCCGGAGTTGTTGCCAAGATAGTAGAATAACAGATCCGTTGTCGAAGTAACTTAAAACCCTCCCGATCTGATCGGGGGGGTTTTTGTTTTAGGGTAAACGCATGAACAGGTCTAAATACATAATAATTTTTGCCTTGCTTTTATTGTCTTCGATCGCTGCCGGAATATTTTTAGGCAGCAACTACTATTTTGACGATAGGATACCGAAGAATTATTATGTCGGTAAAGTGAAAGTAGGCGGGATGACAAGGCAGGCGGCCATATCCGCGATAAGCACTTTTGAACCGGACGATATACTTGATAAGCCGCTCGCTTTTGTTTATGAAGAGAAGAAAAAAATAACAAAGTTTGAATTCTGGCCGTCACAGGCAGGGCTGCAGATACTCCCGGAAGAAACGATCGATCAAATCTTCGCAGGCAACAGCGGTTATTTTTCCAAGGTCTCTTCAAGGTTGGTCTCAAAAAAACGCGTAGTAACGCCAAGATTCAAGATCTCTTCTCCTATCGAAGCCGTTTTAGTGCTTGAACATCTCAGAGAGCAGATAGCGCAAAAACCTTCCGATGCCGAATTCATAGTTTTGTTCACGAAGACGTCCGGCAGATCAGAGAGAAGGGTCCTTATACAGGACGAGGTCATCGGGAAAAAGCTGATCGTAGAAAAAACCTTTGAAGGGTTTGGCAGGAATATAAGAGAAGGGATAACGGATTCCGAGCTTGTTGTTGAAGATATCAAGCCGAAAATAACCGGCGATATGCTGCGTCAAATACCGAATTATGATGTTATAGGGA
>JAKLHX010000003.1 GCA_022709925.1 Candidatus Margulisiibacteriota bacterium | reverse complement strand
TGTTGCCCTGCGCCGGATGGACAACCATGCCGGCAGGCTTGTTTATCACGATAAGGTGTTCGTCTTCATAAACGACATCCAGAGGAATATCTTCCGGCAATATAGGGGCCCTTTTCATAGCCGGGATGTCCAAAGAGACCTCATCATTGTGAAAAAGCTGCCTTGCAACTTTTGTAGTCTCCCTGCCGTTCACTTTCACCCTTCCGCCCTTTATGATCTTCTGTACAAAAGACCTGCTGAGCGCGGGCAGCTTCTTCGCGAGGAATTGGTCAAGCCGGTAATTCTCGAACTCCTTATGTACCAGGTATTCTCTCATACAGATAATTCTACAACAAAGTGGACTATTATTCCCCGGTCTTGTATAATTACATTGGAGGGAAAAATGAGACAAAGAGAAAAAGAAATAAAAAGAAGAAGAAAAAGAAGAAAAGAAGCGCTTAAGTTAAGAAGAAAGCTGAAAAAATAAGCGGATCGCTTTTTCTACGCCCACTTTTCAGAAAAAATATTATCTCGGCTCAGAATAAATCCAGGGTCGAGATATTTTTTTACCCTTATCATCTCGCTTATGCCGCTGTCCCCGTACATCTCCCGTAAAAAAGCGTGCTTAAGCTTGCCTATCCCGTGTTCGGCGGATACTGTACCGCCCAAAGACACGGCCTTCTTCGCGAATTTAAGGTATATTTCCTTGGCTTTTTCCTGTTCCTGTTCATTCTTCGGCAGTATATTAGCGTGCAGATGGCTGTCCCCAATATGCCCGAATATCAGATGGTCCATGCCAGAACCTGAAAGTTCTTCCCGGTACATATCGAACATCTCACGGAACCTTTCTGACGGAACAGCGATATCGGTCCCGACCTTCGGGATCCCTCTTTCCCTTATTATCTCGTTCACAAGCACCGGGATCTCATGCCTTATATTCTTGAACTCCGCTTCTTTTTTCGACTCGGTGGCGCTCCATACATCCTCGATATTCACTCCGTTGTTCCCAAGCAAAGCGGCCCAATTATCCAGAAAACAGTCCTCTTTTTCCGGTGTTATCTCTTCTTCGAAAAATATGACCGCCTCAGGACCGTCCGGCATAAAATCGAATTTCTTCTTAAGGAGTTTGATCGCATTCCTGTCGAAGTATTCGATGGCCAAAGGGTCTACCGCCGAAGATATCCTTGCTTGTTCCACAAAATCAAGCGCATGCGGGACCTTATCAAAGAAAGCAAAAGCGGCAAATGTATACCCCTGCATAGGCAGAAGTTTGAGCCTTGCTTCAACAATAACGCCCAAAGTCCCTTCACTGCCTATAAAAAGATCTATGAGGTCCATGTTTTCTTTTGAATAATACCCGGCAGCATTCTTGATATCAGGCATCTTATAATCAGGGATGTTAAAGTGCATATCCGCAGACAGATCGAACGATCTTCCCTTAGCCGAATATTTACCTCTGGGAATATCAAGGACCTTTCCTCCTGCAAGAACGACTTTTATCTCTTCAACATAATTCCTCGTAGCGCCGTATTTGAAAGATCTGGAACCTGACGCATTCGTCGCGATGTTCCCACCTATCGAAGCGTCCCATTCCGTAGCATCCGGCGGATAAATATATCCTATTGATCCGGCAGCTTCGTGTATCCTGGTTATGGGAACTCCGGCCTGAACCCTGATCTCTCCCGGCTTGATATCAAGTATCCTGTCCAGCTTTTCCAGAGAGATAACAACGCCGCCAAAAGGGAGCCGCCCTCCTGTTACGCCGGTCCCGGCACCGGACAAATAAATTGGGGTTTTGTCGAAAGAGGCCTGTTTTAAGACGTCCGAGACTTCCTGATAGGTCTCCGGAATGAACACCTTGTCGCAATGCGCGCCGAGCAGGCCGGATTCGTCATGAAGGTAAGAAGCGATGACGTCCTTGTCGGTCTTTATTATCATGAGCCCATTTTATCATCAAAAAGCGCGGATCAAGAAAATACTTCATTTTGCATGAATTCATAGGCTTTTTTAAGGGTGTCGTCGCCTGTTTCCTCGTAAGCTCTGTCGGCTATTTTTTTAAAAGCTTTGTTCTTGTTGTAGAACCATTCGTACGCCCAGGCAAATTTTTCAAGAGGGTTCTTATCCCAGGGAGCATTAGACTTCTGCGGCATATCTAGGAATATCTCGCCGAAGACATCCTGTTCCTTGGTCAAAGAGTTGAGGCTGAACCTTTCCCAGACATTGTTCCACTTATCTTTAGGGACATCCAATTCTTTTGTCCCGAACTGATACAACTTGTTGTCGTTGAAGAAGACTCTCCTCATCTCCTTCATGTTCCAGCCGCTTTCTTTCACAAAATCCATGAACCTCGCGAACGACAGATTAAAATGGTTCACGGCATGCCCTATTTCATGTATTAGGACTTCCGGGATCTCTTCGGGAGGCAGTTCGTCAAAAAGGTACACTCTCTTTTGCTCTGCAACATAAGCCCCGCCGGCATGGACAAGGGCGTTCTTGAGCAGCCTTATCTTGAGCTCTTTGTTCTTGACTATATCTTTTACGCCTATCAGATGGTTGCGTTTCTTTTTCTTTAGGTCGTTGAGGACTTTCTCTATTACGAGCAGTTCGGCTTTTGAGAACCTGACATCGCTGTCGAGGACCTGTATACCGAACTCGTTCAGGATCCTTCTCCGTACAGCTATGCCTTCCGGATTATGTACGGGCGGTTTTTCTCCGGGCATCCCGACCTTAAAAGAAAGGGATGAGTACACCGGACTGGCACCTACGGCACCTATCGGAGATATTGCCATTATTACACAACCTCTAATAGTAGATATCGGTGTTCATAGGATGTAACTTGCACGGGAATTTTCTTTTGTTTATCTTTCGACCATGGTACCGATACCAACATCGGTAAAGAGTTCAAGCAATATTGCATGGGGGATCCTTCCGTCTATGATGTGGACTTTCTCAACCCCATCTTTGAGAGCTTTCAGGGCACACCTGACCTTGGGGATCATGCCGCCGGAAATGACGCCGTTCCTTATAAGCCGGCGGATCTTTGAAGCGTTCACGGCAGATATAAGCTTGTCTTTTTTATCAAATACCCCTCTTACGTTGGTTATAAGTATCAACTTTGTGGCCCCCAACGCAGAAGCGATCTCGGAAGCAACTATGTCAGCGTTAATATTGTAGGTACGTCCTTTGCCGTCAACTCCTATTGAAGAGATTATTGGGATCCTGCCGCTTGAGATCGCGGCCCTGAGCTGTTTGACGTCGACAAAAGAAACATCTCCGACAAAACCCAAGTCTATCTTTTGCTTGTTCCGGTAAAATATCCTTTTCCTGGCTTTTATCACCCTGCCCTTTTTGCCGGAAAACCCTTTTGCGATACGGCCGCCTTTATTTATCATTGATACGATCCCGGCATTCACCCTGCCCAGGACCGTTTCAACGACTTCCATTGTCGGCTCGTCGGTAACCCGCAGCCCTTCCAAGAATTTCACTTCGATCTTCCTCTTCTTGAGCTCCTTGGTTATTTCCGGACCGCCTCCATGGACCAGAACCGGATGCATTCCAAGATATCTAAGAAGTATGACCGCTTCGATAACTTTGGCTTTCAGCGCGCGGTCCACCATGGCATTGCCGCCGTATTTTATCACTATGATCTTCCCATAGAATTTGCGCAGGTAAGGCAGGGCCTCCATAACTACCTCGGCCCTTTTTATAAGCGCATCAAACATTAGAGGCTTCCTTTACTTCAAGTGTGGTACTTGGCATTTATAACTATATATCCTTCTGTCATATCACAGCCCCAGGCCGTCGCGCAGTGTTTGCCGTTATTAAGGTTCACCGTAAATACCATTTGTTCCTTTTTCATGAGATTAGAAGCCGCCGGCGCATCAAATTTTACGGGAAGGCCTTTCTTTACGAGCAGCATTTTTTCAAGCTTGACCTCTATCTTGCCCGGGTCAAAGTCTGCCCCGGAATATCCGGCCGCCGCAAGCACTCGCCCGATATTTGGATCGGCCCCGTAGACAGCGCACTTGACAAGACTAGAACCGGCTATGCTCTTTGCGGCCGACCTGGCATCCTGCACGGACTTCGCGCCTTTTACGTTCACTTCAAAAAGTTTTTTTGCGCCTTCTCCGTCGCGGACTATCTCTTTAGCCAAATGAACGCAAACTTGTTTTAAGGCCTCGACGAATATTTTATAGGTCTGCCCGCCGGTGATCCTGCAAGCCCTGCCGTTGGCAAGCGCAAAGACACAATCGTTAGTACTCATATCATTATCGACCGTTATCATGTTGAATGAATCCTCAACTGCCTCGCTCAATGCCGCCTGTAAAAGTTTTTGGTCTATATCGGCATCAGTAGTGATAACCCCGATCATTGTCGCCATATTAGGGCAGATCATTCCGGATCCCTTTGCTATGCCGGCGATCTTAAACCTGGCATTTTTGCCTAGAACGACCTCTAATGCTATCTCTTTTTTTCTGAGGTCGGTGGTGAGTATCGCTTCCGCAGCGGAACATGCGGTATCTTTTTTTACCATTCTTGAAGCCGACCATATGCCGTGAATGATCTTGTTCATAGGCATAGGAAGCCCTATGATACCCGTAGAAGCTACCAGAACATGCTCTTTTTCTATCCTCAAAGACTTTGCCGTTTCGCTTGCCATCAAAGCGGCATCTTCAACCCCTTTTTTCCCGGTACAAGCGTTGGCGTTGCCGGAATTTATCACTATAGCCTGGGCTTTGCCGCGTTTAACCGTTCTCTGGGAAAGTATCACCGGGGCGGCTTTTACTTTGTTTTTCGTGAACACACCGGCAACTTTTGCAAGATACATAGAATAGATGAGTGCAAGGTCTTTTTTCTTTGATTTTTTTATGCCGCAGTGGATACCGGTAGAGAGGAACCCTTCCGGGACACAGATCCCGCCTTCAACAACTTTTATTTTTTGTTTCATGGGTATACAGGACACCCGTCCAGGCCGGTCTTTTCATCGAGACCGGATATTATGTTCATGTTCTGGACAGCCTGGCCGGCCGCTCCTTTTATCAGATTGTCTATAACGGACATGACGATGACCCTGCTAGAGCGTTCATCAACAACGACATTTATATCGCAGAAGTTGGAGCCGCTCACATATTTTGTCGCAGGGAAACGGCCTTTTTCAAGTACCCTGACAAAGAAAGCCCCCTTATAAAAATCCCTGTACATCGCGTTAAGATCGTCCGTGGATATCTTGGTTGCAAGTGTCGCGTATATCGTGGAATGTATCCCCCTGTTCATCGGTATCAGATGTGGGGTGAAAGTGGTCGTGATCTTCTGAGAGGCGACCTCGCCGAGTATCTGGTCTATCTCAGGATTGTGCCGGTGCCCTGCGACCGCATAAGCCCGCAGGTTCTCGTTGCATTCCGGGAAATGCGTTATCTCGGTAAGAGCGGCGCCCGCTCCGGAAACCCCGCTCTTTGCGTCTATCACTATGCTTCTTGGATCTACCAGTTTATTTTTTAACAGCGGTGCTGTCCCCAATATGGAGGCTGTCGGATAACATCCCGGGTTCGCTATGAGAGTGGCCCCTTTTATCCTTTCCCTGAAAAGCTCCGGCAATCCATAGACGGCTTTCTCCACCAGTGCAGGGCTGGCATGCTCGATGTTATACCATTTTTTATACTCTACAAGGTCTTTTATCCTGTAATCAGCGCTGATATCTATTGCTTTCTTCCCTTTTTCAAGGATAGCAGGGGAAAGTTTCATTGCTATGCCGTTCGGCACCGCCAAAAATATCACATCAACCTGTGAAATAATGCCGCTTATGTCAGGTGAATGGCAAGGAAGATCGCACAAGCCTTTAAGGGACGGCCTAAGGTCGGAGATCTTTTTACCTGAATGAGCTTCCTCGCTCGACACCCAAACTATCTGGACTTCAGGATGTCTTTTTAATATCTGAAGTATCCCTATCCCCGCATAACCTACCGCTCCTACTATCCCTACTTTTATCATCGCAAACCCTTTCTAATCCGGCTTATAAACCTCTAATGATATCTTTTTACCACAAATTTAAACAATTGAACAGGCTCTTTTTCGGAAATCCCCGCTTTTCTCCTGCATATGGCTATTTGCTGCTGCGGAGTGTCCACTCCTTCAAGGTCCGGAAGAAGCAATCCTCGTCTGGGACCTGCCGACACTATGACCCCGTATTTTTTTGCATCAAGTTCTGAAATGTCTTTGACCGGCTCAGGCGCAGAAAGGACATCGACAGATATCTCCAGATCATCAAGCTCTTCTTCTTCAACGGGAGAGAACCTTGGGTCCCTTGCGGCGGCGGATATAGCGTTCATGATGATCTCTTTCGCGACATTCTCCTGAGTGGGCATGAAAGTCCCTATGCATCCCCTGAGATCCTCCATCTTATGCAGAGAAACGAATACTCCTGCTTTTTGCTTCATCTCTTCCGTGAGCGCTGAAGGGACTTCAAGGATACGGCCTTTCCTTATAAATACCTCTATCGCTTTTCTGGCGAGATCAACCAACGGATGCGTCATTTATAATGCTCCCTCGTATTTGGCCACCATATATCCTACTCCAAAAGGGCCCTCGTAAGACAGGACTTCCGGCTTAAAGTTTTTTCCGTCAAGCGCGCCTAAAAGCATAGCAATTGACCATAGGGCGTCCTGTCCGGCTTCCTCTGCAAGAATAGGATCGAACTCTATGACCCCCTTAACATTGCCCTCTTTTACCAAGGCCACAAGTTTTTCGTCAAAGACCCTGCCTTTAGGGCTGTATCCTGAAGGAGCCTCTGCCGTCAACCGGTGAGACATATCGGCGGAGGCCACGATCGCGATCTTTTTCCCGGAAGACCCCGCACATCCGGCCAAGAACCTTCCGAACTCAAAAAGCTCTCTCAAAGAGACCAGAGATATAGTAACGGGAAGGATCTTTTTTTTGAACCCTGCCGATATTAAAAAATGCAGAGGGACCGTGATGCCGTGGTCCAGGAACGATTCCGGTATTGCCGTCGCAAAGATATTTTCATGCCGGCAGTCAGCGGCTATTTTGTTAGCGAGTTCGCTATCTCCCTTGCATGAGATCTTTACTTTTGGAAGGCCGAACATGGAAAAATCGCCTTCGAGGACCTGGCTTGCATATATATGTACGGTCGTCCGGGATATTTCACCGTGCGGAGTTATTATGATCACCGTATCAGGGTCAAAAGACACAAGGCTTTTTGCGGCGTTTTCTAGAGCTCTTTTGGTCTTCTCTACGTCCTTTATCCTGGCCCCTCCTATTTGAGGTATCAACAGAGGAGGATGAGGAGATATCATTCCATAGACGATCTTCCCTGTCATAGGTAGGAATATTATAACAGACAAGTCAATTCGCTCAAGTGTTTGCTATAATGCTTTTTGTATGACGCTAAAGATCAGCATATCCGGGATCAGAGGGATAGCAGGACAGTCCCTCACGGACGAAGTCGTAAGGAATTTTGCGAACGCTTTTGCAGAATATACGGATAAAGGGAAGATCGTTATAGGGTCTGACACGAGACTTTCAGGCGAACACGTAAAGAGCATCGTAATAAGCGAATTGTGCGCGAGAGGCTGCCAAGTTATCGATATAGGGATAGCGCCTACCCCCACTACGCAAATAGCGGTAAGGAACAATAAAGCGGACGGAGGCATAATAATCACTGCAAGCCACAATCCTCCGGAATGGAACGGGCTTAAATTCGTAAGACAGGACGGGATATTCCTCAACGAGACACAGGCAAAAGAGCTTATATCGATATATGAAGATATCCAAAAGACCGCAAAAACACCGAAAGAAGAAACGCTCATCGGTTCTTTATGCAAAAAGGACCCGACAGCCCTCGACAAACACATAGAACTCGTAAAGAGCAGCATTGACGTGACCGCAATAAGGAACAAAGGGTTCAAGGTCGCGATAGACTGCTGCAACGGCGCAGGATCGGTGATCACACAAAAATTCCTGAAAGAACTCGGGTGCGAAATAATCGCAATAAACACGGATACAAAAAAGATCCCTCCCAGAGGCTCTGAACCGATACCGCAGAACCTTTCTCATCTCTGTGAGGTCGTAAAAAAGTTCAATGCTGATATAGGGTTCGCTCAGGACCCTGATGCCGACAGGCTTTCGATCGTATCGGATGAGGGCGTCGCGATCGGAGAGGAATATTCTCTTGCCCTGGCCGCCATGTTCATATTGTCCCGCGACAGGTCCGCAGGAAAAAAAGTCCTGGTGACCAATCTTTCAACGAGCAGGATAAACGAGGACATAGCTTCCGGCTTCGGAGCGAAGGTGATCCGCACAAAAGTAGGCGAAGTCAATGTTTCAGAAAAAATAAAAGAGACCGGAGCGGTCATAGGCGGCGAAGGCAACGGAGGGATAATCTGGCCTGTTGTAGGGCTTGGCAGGGACAGCATCGCGGGGATAGGATTGATACTCACTATGCTCGCGGCATCCGGCAAAAAACTTTCCCTCATAGTGTCGGGGATGCCGAAGTATTCGATGATAAAAGATAAGGTCGAGCTGTCCGTTTCAAGCGATCCCAACAAGATACTTTCTTCGATAGAGAAACTTTACGCATCAGAAAAGATAAACAAGACCGACGGGATCAAAATAGATTTCAGCGACGGATGGCTACACATAAGGTCATCGAACACGGAACCTATAATCAGGATCATCGCCGAAGGCCTGGACATAAAGGTCACGCAAAACAGGATAGAAGAAGTAAAAAGGGCCGTCCGCTCACTCTAACAGTGTTTTCGGGACATCGAGGAGTTTTGCCACCGGATCTATATTGCCTGAAGAATACGCGGACAAAGTCTCCACAAGGGTTTTTTTGAATTCAGACTGGGAGGATGTCAGCGAAAGATCGCTCGACCCGATCGCCTTCCTCAAAGAATGGGCTAATACCATCTTAAAATCTACCGGAACATCGCACAAGGAGACAATGCCGTTTTGGCATTTTAATACCGATGATTCTATGACCAGCGAAAGTTCTTCATAGTTCCCGGGCCAGTCGTAAGACAAAAGGATATCGAAAACATCAAAATCCGCGCCTTTTACGGTCTTGCCGTATTTTGATGCGAACATCTCTACAAGGGACTTCACTAGGATCGGGATATCCTCTTTTCTATCCCTCAAAGGCGGAACCGCTAATTCAATGAAGCCATCCATGCCCTGTTTTGTTCCGGCTCCAAGGACTATCCTTATGGTAGAGTCTATCTTCTCGCCTCTTTTATTGTTGAGGAAATTGAGTATGCTGGTCTTAAAATGAGCGGGAAGGACGTCAAAGCCGTTCAAATATATAGTCCCCGAATAATCGGAAGAGGATGAGAACCCGTCAGGATTATCCGCCAAAAGTTGTTTTATGGAATTCCAGAACATAGCTTCCGAAGATTCCTTTTCAAACGATGCCAGATCAAAAGAGACGAATTTTCTTTTTTTATTAAGACTGTTCTCATGTATCACACGCGTTATCTGCTCCCCTGACATGCCGCTTTCCAAAACAAGAAGGATATTTTTGTCCGATCCCCCTGACTCTTTTATCCTGTCAAGGAAATCGCGTATGCACAGGCTTGTCCCCTGCCACCAGATCCCTGCGCCTTCAGGGACTGCAACGGCGCCAAGGTCCTCCTGCAAACCAAGTATCTTGTTTATGGATTCGAGGACCCTTTCTGGAGGGAGGGGCTTGTTCAGATAGTCCAGAACACCGAGCTTTGACGCATTGACGGCGAAAGAAACATCGGGAGACCTGGACAGCATTATTGTTTTCACTCGCGGGACAACGGACCTGATCGTCTTGTAAGATTCTATGCCTTTGAAATTGTCGCTGTCGTTATCGATCACGAGTATGTCCGAGGATTTTTGCCTTAAATGGTCGATCACTTTTTCGAGCTCTGTCATACATCTTACGAGGCAGGTCTCTTTGAGATATGATTCCAGGGAATCACATAAGTCTTTATCTTCCGAAAATATAAGGACTTTTCGCATTTGCCTAATTATATCACGTGAGGCCGTTTCTTTCGCAAAGTATCTTTTCCGCATCGGCGAGTTGTTCTTTTGTGTTTATGCCGATAGCGGACATCGGATCGTCTATACAGAAAGCCGCGACCTTCTTCCATTTTTTTCTGAGTATAGCAATGACATCGGTAAGATAATATTCATGCTGAGCGTTCTCCGACCTTACTTCGTGCAGCGCCGCGAAAAGGTCTTTGCTATCAAAACAATATGTGCCGGTATTTATCTCGGTTATTTCAAGTTCTCCCAGGCTTGCATCCTTCTGCTCTACGATCTTTTCAAGTTCATTGAAACGTCCCCGCACGATCCTGCCGTAGCCTTTCGGATCACTAAGAGTAGCCGTGAGCACGGTCGCCGAGACCTTAGAATCTTTATGGTGCTGCGCAAGGGATTTTAATATGGAGGGGGTTATAAGCGGCATGTCCCCGTTGAGGACCATTATAGTAGAATCCTTTTTCGACAGGAACGGCTCAGCCTGCATAACGGCATGGCCTGTGCCAAGCTGCTCTTCCTGAAGGACAAAATTCACATCCCTTTTCTTGAACGCGTCCTTGACTTTCTGCGCCTGATATCCGACCACGACGTAAGGGACACAGTCAAAGACTTCGGCCGCGCTTTTTAAGACGTAGTGAAGGATGGGTTTCCCGCAGATCTTGTGGAGCACTTTCGGAAGGTCTGATTTCATGCGAGTGCCTTTTCCGGCGGCAAGGACCACTATCTCCGTGTTTTTCATGTCTTGATAGATTATAATACGGGAGCCGTAATAATTCAATTTGACTTACCCTTCCGCATTTAGTATATTTTTCTTAAGCTAAATGAACCAAAAAGAGATCCGGAAAGAATTGCGGGAGATCCTGGACAAGGAAAGATACAGGCATTCTTTAAGCGTCGAGAGAACGGCTGTAGCTCTCGCAAAGATATACGGAGTAGACAAAAACAAGGTATCTCTCGCGGCACTCCTACATGATTGCGCAAAATATATGGACGGCGACCAGCTTCTGAAAGAAGCAAGAAAAAGAAAACTGAAGCTTGACCCGATATTCAAAAAACAACCCAGACTCTTGCATGGCATCATAGGGGCTTTTATAGCAAAAGAACGGTTCCGCGTAAAAGACAAGAGCATCCTGGCCGCAATAAGCCATCACACGTCAGGAAGACCGGGCATGAGCAAACTCGAAGAAATAATATACATGGCTGACCATATAGAGCCTGGCAGGGATTATAAGAATGTAAAGAAGATCAGGAAGATCGCAAAAAAAGACCTCAACAAAACGATTGCTTTAGTCGCCGAAGAAATGCTAAAATATCTTTTGGAAAAAGGCAAAGTCATCTATCCTTTGACGCTGGCCACAAGAAATCATTATCTTGAGCTTGCGGAAGGGAAAAGGAGCGAATAAGATTCCTAACGAAAACCAAGCCCCCAAGAGCAACCCCTGGAAAAAATGGTTCATAGCCGTTACCCTCATACTTGTACTGGTCTCGGCGTTCTTCGGCTTCTTTGCGTCTTTCGTCATAAGCAGGTTCTCTGCCTTTGAGATGCTGTTCACCCTGGCGCCGGCCAACATCCAAGTCCCCGAAATGAATATCCTTCTCCTGGGAATAGATGCCACAAAAGGCATCCGAAGGTCCGATACCGTCATGGTAGTGCACATCGATCCCAGACAAAAAAAAGTGAGCGTGGTCTCCATTCCGAGAGACACTCTTGTAGTGATCCCCGGCGTAAGGCTGGATAAAATAAACCACGCGTATGCTTTCGGAGGACCGGAACTTGCATGCGCCACTACGTCCAATTTCCTCGGCATACCTATAGACAAATATATCAAGGTGAATGTCGACGGACTTGAAAACATCATCGACAGGCTCGGAGGGATATACGTGGATGTCGACCAAAGGATGTATTACGTGGATTATGCCGGGGGGCTCAATATCGACTTAAAGCCCGGCAGGCAAAAACTGACCGGCAAACAAGCTATCGGGTACTTGAGGTTCAGGCATGACGCGCTCGGGGACATAGGAAGAATAAGGCGGCAACAAGTGTTCCTCCAGGAAGTGGCAAAAGAGATCGCGAACTCTAAGAACGTGGTCCAGACCTATCAAATACTTCTTGATTTCTTAAATTGCGTAGAAACGAACCTGCCGAGCACACAGGTCTTTGCACTGGCTTCCATAGTAAGACAGGCTTATGAGTTCGGCAATGTGGACGTTGTATCTCTTCCCGGTTCCGGGACCAGGATAGATGGGGTATATTATATGCAGCCCGATATGGACCAGACATCAAGGATAACAGCCAAATACCTGAAAGGACAAAAGGAAAAGGAACTTGAACTCCCCCAAAGCGGAAATACGCCGTAAGACCGCAGAAAAAAAAGAGGTCTCCTCAAAACAGCTCGCAGAATTAATAGCAAAAGGCGCTGAAAACAAGAAAGCTCTGGACATCGAGATAATAGATGTCAGGAAGAATTCCGCGGTATGCAATTATTTTGTAGTATGCACTGCGGACTCAAGCCCGCAGATGAGCGCCATAGCGAACGGCATAGAAGAATCGCTTAGTAAAAAAAAGATAAAGACCCCTCAGGTACAGGGAAAAGGGGATTCCAACTGGATGGTGATCGACCTGATAAACGTAATAGTGCATATTATGGGCAGAGAAGAAAGAGAAAAGTACAGCCTTGAAGATCTTTGGGGAAAAAGCGGCATAATCTATCACGTATAAAGGAGAAGGAACATGGGATTTGGTCCACATCTTACTATAGACGGCATAAGCAGCGATAAGAAAAGTCTCGCGAACATGACCCACATATACAATTTCCTCGACCAGTGCCCAAAAAAGATCGATATGACAAAAATAACGGAGCCTTACATAGTAAAAGTGGATCTCGGGTTCACGGGGATGGTCCTGATAGCGGAAAGCCACATATCGGTCCACACATATCCAAAAACGGGGAAAGTCTTTATAGATATCTTCTCCTGTAAGCCCTTTGATATCTCAAAAGCGCTTAAATATGCCGCAAAATATTTTAAATTGAAAGATTTCCAAAGTGAGTGCATCCAAAGAGGAAAAGAATTCCCCAGATGGAAATGACGTCCCTTCATTATCGCTTACGAAGCCGGCTTTAATTCCAGGATCCTGTCGACGCGGAAGACCCTTTCCTGCTGCCGGAGCGCGCACAAAGCCTGGACCCCGACATATTCAATGCCCTTGTAGTTCATCTGCCCGACGGCCAAAGGTTTTATCCTTCTTGATGACTTTTCATCTTCCCTTTTCAAATATATGATTTCAAGCCACCGGCCATCTTCTATGGCATCTTTTATGAGGCCTATTTTTTCCTGCAAAGGCATAAGCTCTTCGGACCTTTTATACTGATACTTTGTCACAAAATCCCTGACGCGATAATCCAGGAACACGTCGGCCTTTTTTACCGGACGCTTTAAAGTGATCCCTTCGAGGCTCCGGCAGCGAGAAAGAGCGACATAAAGCTGGCCATGAGCGAATGTCCCCTTCCCTATATCAATGGTCACGCTGTCAAAAGTAAGTCCCTGGCTCTTATGTATCGTTATAGCCCATGCGAGTTTCATCGGGAACTGCGTGAACTCCCCTATGACCTCTGACTTTATCTGCCCTTTTTTCTCGTCGAGCGTAAAATGATAAATGTCCCATGTATGCCGCGACACCTCTTCGACAGAACCGTTCTCAAGCTCTACCGTTATTCCGGCATCCCCTATCGAGAGGATCTTTCCGATCGTCCCGTTCACCCAACGGCCGGATTTATCGTTGTTGAGCATCATGATCTGAGCCCCGACCTTAAGTTTCAGCCCCGTTTGCGTCGGGACCTGCCGCACATCCACCTCCCCGTTAAGATCGGCTTCGAATTCAATTGTTTCGCCTTTTATCTTATTAAGTTCTTCCTCGTTGATCTCCAGCGCCATCTTATTGGTCGTAGTAAGACATATGGAACGGTCCGAGATCCTATCGGGTATTGCGCATACACGCTCGTTCAACGCGGCTATTTGCCCGTCCGTGACAGTATTATTCCTTATGGAATTCAACATGGATATAAAATCCTTATCGGTCTGCCTGTAGATCTTTTCAAGCTCGATAAATTCCATCGGCAAAGCCTCAAATACTTTTGAATCAAAAAAATATTGGCTCTTATAATGGTTCTTGAATACTTCGCCTTCCCGGCTCGTCACGACCGGCGGGAGCTGGTAAAGGTCCCCTATGAATATCATCTGGATTCCTCCGAAAGGCTTGTCTTTGGAAGGACCGTTAAGACGGAGGAATTTGTCGACGCAATCAAGCAGATCGGAGCGGACCATCGACATCTCATCGATCACTATCGCATCGAGTTCTCTGTATATCCCGGAATTACCGTATCTTTTTGGCAGTTTCCTCACTTTTTTGAGTGTAATATCCGGTTTGAAGCGGAAGAAAGAATGTATCGTCTCTCCTTTTACATTTATGGCCGCTACTCCCGTAGGAGCAAGGATGACCGCGTTCTTGCCGGTGGTCTGCCTAAAATATTCCAGCAGCGTGGACTTTCCGGTACCGGCTTTACCGGTTATAAAAATATTCTTCCCGGAATTTTCCATGATATCCAGGGCTTTTTGGAATTGTTCGTTTATCTCTATGTGGAAGGTGCTGGGCATGGATATATTATAGCTTAATAGCCCGCACCGCTTTTATCGCGTCTATCGACGAGCTGGTTATTCCTCCCGCATGGCCGGAGCCCTCTCCTATAGGGACCAACCCTCTCATATTCAACGACTCGAATATTTCATTCCTAGGGAAACTCACGGGACAGGTAGTCCTTGTCTCCGCGCCAAGCACTATCTCCCGGTCGCTTATAAATAGAGGATATTCTTTTTTCCAGCGGAGGAACGCTCTCCTTAGGTGATCTCCGACAAAATCAGGGAACAGGTCCGATACCTGCGCCGGCCTGGTCCCCATCTTAAAAGAGTTCTTTATCAGTTTCGCTGATGATCTTTTCAAAATAAAGTCCTCGATGCTCTGCGCCGGAGCTTCCCACCCTGATCCGCCGGCGGCAAAAGCTTTTTGTTCGATCTTTTTCTGGAAATATATCCCGGCCAAAGGATGGTCGGAACCGTAATCAGAAGTTCTGCAGGTTACCACGATCGCCGCGTTCGAGAACTTTGAATCTCTTTTTGAATAGCTCATCCCGTTCAAAACCAACTGCCCGTTCTCGGAAGATGCGTTCACTATCTCGCCTCCCGGACACATGCAAAAAGTATGGACCGCTCTTCCGCTTTCCATGTCTTTATAGGTCAGAGAATATGTCGCGGGCCCTTTACTCTTCCTTATCGCGTTTATCAATTCGGCGGGATGTTCTATCCTCACGCCCACAGATATCGGTTTTTGCCGGATAGAGATGCCCGTTGCACTTAGCATTTCAAAGGTGTCTCTCGCAGAATGGCCTATTGCCAGGAATATCTTTGATGAAAAATGCTCTTTGGCATGACCTATGACAACGCCTCTAACGGTCCCTTTGTCAACAATAAGCCCGGTCATTTTGGATGAAAAATTGATTTCCCCGCCTTTTGAGATGATATATCCCCTGATATTCTTTACGATCTCGCACAGGATATCCGTTCCGATGTGAGGCTTGTGTGCGGACAATATCTCTGCGGGCGCTCCAAACTTTACGAACGTTTCGAGGACCTTCTGTGCGACAGGAGTATTATTTTTCCTTGAAAACAGCTTGCCGTCAGAATAAGAGCCTGCCCCGCCCTCCCCGAATTGGATATTAGATTCGGCATCGAGTTCCCTTTTTATGAAAAAATCGTTTACGTCCTTTGAGCGCTCTTCAATGCTTTTGCCTCTCTCAAATATCAAGGGGAAGCATCCGGACTCTATCAATTCAAGAGCGGCAAACATGCCCGCGGGACCGAACCCGATTATTATGGGTCGATCTGACATCATTCCTTAAGTATATATTGGATCGGACGCGAACTGTTAGAGTTGCAGTCCGGTTTAAAAAGTCATCCCTACGTTCACTATGCCTTCCGAAACAGAAACTCCGCCATATTGGTTGTAAACATATTTTGGATTCACGATCACACTGAGCACCTTGACGACAAGACCGGCAGCAACATATGAACCGTTTTCCGTACCTGAACCGGCAAACGTCTGAGAACCGATGGAAACAGACCCGCTGTAGCTTAAAGATGAAGAACCGGCTGAAAGTTTAAAGCTTGTTAAGAACGGGATAAGCGTCTGTTCATAAGCCAGGCCAAGCCTTGTGATGTTCACGTTGCCGACCAATGCTGACCTTTCGGCTTCGACACCGACTTTCGGGATCATCGGCAGATTGACCATGGCAGAAGCTCCCAGATCATAACCTCCGGAATAATTAGATACGGCCGGACCGCCATAGACCGCCAATTCCACGGGACCGACAGCAAGCGCACCGGTCGCCAGCATTACGGAAAAAGCAAAACAGACCGTCAATATTTTTTTGAACATTTGTTTCTCCTTTGTGGGTAGTATAACAAGAAGCCGGTCTTATTTCAATTTCTTGATCTGTGCTAGAATTGTGAAGTCATTCTAACCGGAGAATTAAAACAAAGGAGACACTCCATGAAACCATCTTGCTGGCATAAAAAGTCCTGTTTCTCTGTTCTATTTAGCATATTGGTCCTATCTTCGGCGGGATACTCCGAACCCAAAGGATACCCTATCGATCCGGATGTTCATACGACTCTTGAGAGGACGATCGTGCCGGGAGCAAGACCTGCAAAGGAATTGCGTCTTGATGAAGTATCAAAATATGACCGATACGGATACGGGGCATGGACGTTCGGCGCCCCTGCCCTTTTAGAAAAACGGACAGACATAATGGAAAGCGGCTATGACGCAGCGGCAGCCACCAAAAAAGCTAAGCTCCTGAATTTCTTTACCATAAGCGATATCCATATCACCGACAAAGAATCCCCGAATCAGGGGATATATCTTTCGCGCCTCTACAATACGATGGGTATCAGCGCTTCGCTGCAATCAGGCGTCATGCTGTACTCAACGCATGTACTGGATGCCGCTGTCCAGACGGCAAATGCCCTTCACAAGAAGAATCCGTTTGATTTTGGGATCTCTCTGGGCGATGCCGCCAACAGCACGCAGTACAACGAAACGAGATGGTATATCGATGTGCTTGACGGCAAAGTCATCACTCCGAGTTCCGGCGCTCATCTCGGAGCAGACACGATCGAATATCAGAGACCTTTCAAGGCCGCGGGTCTTGATAAGTCGATCCCTTGGTATCAGACTATCGGGAACCACGATCATTTCTGGCTCGGTTCGGTCCTTGTGGACAATATCAGGAAAGATCTCCGGCAGTCCTATACATCAGACGAAGTCATCGCAATGGGAGATATCCTGAGAAACCCTGCAGGTTTAAACAGCCACGATTATTATATGGGTGTGATCGACGGCTTGACCCCTTACGGCGACATAATAAAAGCAGGGCCAGTCGGGAATTTCAGCAGCCCGCCAAAGGTCGCGGCTGATCCTGACCGCCGTTCACTTTATAGGACAGAATGGATGAAAGAGTTTTTCAACACGACTTCAACTCCTGTAGGTCACGGATTTAACCTGGCAGATGCCGAAAAGGGCTTTGCATGTTACAGCTTTGTTCCGAGATCATCCGTACCGATCAAGGTCATCGTCCTTGATAATACCCAAAACGACAACGATGGTTCTTACGACATACATGGACACGGCTTTCTTGACAAGGAACGCTGGGATTGGCTAAAAAAAGAACTTAGCGAAGGTGACAGCACCGGACAGCTCATGATAATCGCCGCGCATGTACCGATAAGCGTAGAAGTGACGGCGCCCAGGTCTGAAATGGGCTGGTGGACCGATCCCAAAAATGCGGTGACACTGCCGGAACTGGTCGCTGAACTTCATAGCCATCCAAATTTATTGATGTGGATATCAGGTCATCGCCATTTAAATACCGTGAAAGCTTTTATATCGCCTGACCCGGTCAATGCTCCCGAAAAAGGTTTCTGGGAGGTTGAAACCGCATCGCTCCGTGATTTCCCACAGCAGTTCCGTACTTTCGAGATCTTTCTGAATAGCGATAATACTATCTCTATCAACATCGTAAATGTCGATCCTTCGGTCAAAGACGGGACCCCCGCCGCGGTATCACGCAAATATGCTGTGGCTGCACAACAAATAGTAAACATCGATATATATAACAACAATCCGACCAAAGATCCGACTATAAAGCCGATGCCGACCGGTTCGTACAATGCGGAGTTAGTAAAAAGATTGAGTCGTGATATGACCGCTAAGATGAAGAGCTTATTCCCTTGATGGGATATTGTACCCTTTTTCCCCATACGGGGACAGCTCGTTGAGCCAGACCGACTCCAGGTCGGAAAGCTCGGTATTTATGTCAAATGACGGGTTGTCCGACGGTTTCAAGTTATCTATTACCTCGAACGTAAAATTCTCCGGACCGAATTTTTTCCAATCCAAAAGCAGCTCTTCGTTCTTATGCGACCCGTTCTTCAGCTGGAATTCCTGGCGGTTTAAGACCCCCTGAACATTCAGCCCTTTATCTATATATATCTTCCCGTTCGCTTTATTCGTTATCTTGAATATCCCGGCCAAAGGGGGATTTTCTTTATAGGATCGTTTGAGTTCGGAACGTTTATCGTGCATTTTTATTAGTCATGCAAATTATATCACGCTAAAAATAATTGTTCTCCTCGTGAAAACCTAGTTTTAGGTTAGTTTCAGCCAGTCTCAGCATAGTCTCATTGTGTTGGAGTTTTAGGCGAAAACCGCCAAAAACAATAGAAAAGGCAGCAAAGATATTTATTCCTTGTGATTAACAAAGTTCCAAGTAAAAGAATGATCGCCTTGGCCTAGTATGTTGTAGGCAAACATACTTACATAATCATCTTTCTTGGATATTTTATACGGGTAATAAACAAAAGCGTCACTCTCACTATTTATTATTACATTAGTCGCTTTATACCTATTACCATACATATCATCAAGGAAGATGTTATCTTGGATAAATTTGTCTGCTCCTTCTGTTAGCCTAAAATTCGTATATATATGAAATAGAGTTGTCCCTTTCGACGATTTTTGCCTCCTATTTTTGAGCTGCATCATTGTATTTGAGATGTCTTCTCTCCAACCTTTTGGTCTTTCTTTATACATTTGTGATACCTGGGCTGAATAAAGCAATAAATCATCAACTAAATCAACTCTGATTTCCCCCAAATCTTCATTTCTTCCAATATATGCGGTGTAATCGTATTTAGGCGTCTTGGTATATTGCGTTTCTATATCGTAACCAGAGTATGTCTCTTTCACTTTCGTCGATGCTGTATAATCGGGCTTTGAAGCTTCATATGCTTGCCCCATAGCCAAAATCATATTACCAAAGGTCTTATCTTCTCGGAATTTCACATAAACAGATCTATCATCAAAAACTCGAGAAAAGAGCGTTAAATAATCCTCATCTGAAGATATGTCGTATGAGTAACAAACCATGGTTGTTTCTTTGGCATCTTTTACCTTACACCCTGAAAGCAAAACAAGCGATATAGGAATAACGATTAAAAATACTAACCAAGATGGCTTCAGCATAAAAACTTTAGGCTTCTAATACCCTCTATAATAATCACTTGTTGGGCTGTGCCTATAATAGTTGCTTCCCGTTGATCCCGTATATGGGTTGATATTCCCTTTATACGAGTAGTTATCCCTAACAGTGTAATTAGATTCCGATCTGTAATATGGCTGGACATAGGTCCCGCTTGACCTGTAATGCCCGCTAACATACCCAGCAAATGCAGAAGCAGACAACACAATGAGCAAGAGAAACGAGAGAAGCAACTTTTTCATTAGATTTCTCCTTCTGATAAGTATCGGTTAATAATAACTAGGATTTCAGCAATAGTCAATCACTAAAAGACATGTTTGATTCCACTGTTAGAAGGATAAAATTTGAGAAGCAAATTTTATGGACCCGGGGGGGGCTCGGCCTTCGCGGTCGCCTGGGCGACCGGCTACGGGCCATGGCATTTTGCCTGACGCTCGCTCATCCCGCACCGGGCGGGAGTGTCGCTCGCTTTTCCTCGCGCAGCTTTTTGAAACTGGACCTGGGGGGACTCGAACCCCCAACCCCTAGCATGCCATGCTAGTGCTCTACCAATTGAGCCACAGGCCCACAACGCTTCGACTCGCTCAGCGTAAGTAAAAAGTCAAAAGCTAAAAGTAAAAAAGAACCTTGCCATTAAAGGCTTCTAACCGACCCCCAACCCGTCACCGCGGCGACTGCTCTACCAACCTGCCTGCCGGCAGGCAGGTTGAGCCACAGGCCCACAACAGTTCTATTTTATCACAACTCATGATGATGGGTTTTCTACACAACGGCTTACGGCACGCTCTCTTCGTTCGCTACAGCTAACGGCTCCGGATAGCTTTAAACCGTAAGCTGTAGCGTAAGCGTGCCGTAGGACCGATGAAATCGGTCCGTGCCATTAGCCTGCTTCCGTGTCAAGCTCTTGTCAAGCCCTGCCTGCCGGCAGGCAGGCCCTCCTATTGACGCACATAATATGTGTTATAATAGGGACGTTCGGGAACAACGCATCAACGCGGATAAAAACCCCCAGGGGAAAAACAAAGAAAGGAAGACATCATGGCGTCTAAAAAGAGTTCCGGGTCCAAAAAGTTCGTGTATTTTTTCGGAGGAGGCAAGGCTGACGGCAACGAAAAAATGAAGAATCTGCTCGGCGGAAAGGGAGCGAACCTCGCTGAAATGGCGGGGAACCCGAAATTAAGGCTTCCGGTCCCTCCGGGTTTCACGATCACGACCGAGGTTTGCACGTATTACTACCAGAACAAGAAAAAATATCCTCCCGCTCTCGCGGCGCAGGTAAAGACCGCTATTGAAAAGATAGAAAAGATCATGGGCAAGAAGTTCGGAGATGTCGTGAACCCTCTGCTTGTGTCTGTCAGGTCCGGAGCAAGAAAATCAATGCCGGGCATGATGGAAACTGTCCTTAACGTAGGGCTTACGTCAAAAACGATACCGGGGCTCATCAAACAGACCGGCGGAAATGAAAGGTTCGTTTACGACGCCTATAGAAGGCTCATCATGATGTACAGCGATGTCGTCATGGAAAAAGCCGCCGGGATAGAACCTAAAGACGATATGGGCATAAGAAAACAGCTAGACCGCCTTATGGACGAAGTAAAAGAGAAAAAGGGCTATAAGACCGACACAGACCTTACCGCCCAGGACCTCAAAGAACTTTGCGAAGTTTTCAAGAAAAAAGTAAAAGCAGTGCTCGGAAAAGATTTCCCTGATGAACATATGGAACAGCTGTGGGGAGGTATAAGCGCCGTATTCTCTTCATGGAACGGCAAAAGGGCCATCTCTTACAGAAGGATCGAGAACATCCCCGACGAGTGGGGAACGGCCGTCAACGTACAGACCATGGTCTTCGGTAATATGGGAAATGACTGTGCCACCGGAGTCGCCTTCACAAGGAACCCGGGCAACGGAGACAACCATTTCTATGGGGAGTATCTTATAAACGCACAAGGCGAAGACGTAGTCGCAGGGACCAGGACCCCTGCCCCTGTCAACGAGGTAAGCAAGAGCGACCACAACAGAGACCTTGTCAGTCTTGAAAAAGGCATGCCAAAGCTCTATCAGGAGCTCTTTTCCATACAGAACAGGCTCGAAAAGCACTATCGCGACATGCAGGACATTGAGTTCACCATAGAAAAAGGCACTTTGTTCATGCTCCAGTGCAGAATAGGAAAAAGGAACGGCCCCGCGGCAGTGAAAATGGCTGTCGACATGGTCAAAGAAAAGCTGATAAAGAAAGAAGAAGCCGTGATGAGAGTAACTCCGTCACAGCTTGACGAGCTTCTTCATCCGATCGTAGACCCGGCCGCCGAAAAAGCGAACAAGCCTTTTGTAAAAGGTCTCCCCGCAGGACCGGGAGGCGCATCCGGAATGATCGTATTTTCCGCCGGCGACGCAGTCGAATGGAATAAAAAAGGCAAAAAGGTCATCCTTGTAAGAGAAGAGACCAATCCGGAAGACGTCGAAGGCATGAGAGCCGCCGAAGCCATCCTTACCGCAAGAGGCGGAATGACCTCTCACGCGGCGCTTGTGGCCAGAGGCTGGGGCAAATGCTGTATAGTAGGCGCCGGAGCCCTTTCCATAGACCATGTAAAGAAGACGATCTCTGTCGGAGGAACGACCCTTAAAGAGGGGGATTGGATAACGCTGAACGGAAGCAAAGGGATCGCATATATGGGACAGCTCCCGATGATAGACGCAAGCCAGGAAGGCGGACTTTTGAACGATTTCCTTAAGCTATGCGACGGCATAAGAAAGCTGAAGATAAGGACCAACGCCGATACTCCTAAAGATGCTGCCATTGCCAGAAGCTTCGGCGCGGAAGGCATCGGACTTTTCAGGATCGAACATATGTTCTACGGAGAAGGGTCCGACGAACCGCTTTTCCGTTTGAGAAAGATGATCCTTTCAAAGACTCTTGAAGAAAGACAGACCGCACTTAAAGAGCTTTATCCGTTCATGAAGTCCGACATAAAAGCCACCCTTGAAGCCATGGACGGCATGCCGGTCACGATAAGGCTTATCGACCCGCCGCTCCATGAATTCGTGCCTCACGAAGAAGGAAAGCTTGCCGAGATCGCAAAAGCCCTCAACATCAGCATGGAAGACCTTAAGAAGAGAGCTTCCGTACTCAGGGAAAGCAACCCGATGATGGGCTTGCGCGGCATCCGCCTGGGCATCGTGTATCCTGACATCATGAAGATGCAGGTTCGCGCGATCTTTGAAGCTGCTTGCGACGCAAGGCTCAATGGTTTCGATCCTCACCCCGAGGTAATGATCCC